>JAUVXT010000122.1 GCA_030603465.1 Deltaproteobacteria bacterium | reverse complement strand
AACGGGTATATCCGCAGTCGCTATTCCGTAAGGTCCGCGAGCAGGGCTTGCGCCCTCTCGATCGGTTCCCTTCCCTGAAGTCCCGGGGCCGGCACGGAAAGGCGATAGTCGGGCGTAAACTTCAATCCCCGCAACTTTTTTTGTGATAGTTTAATTATCTTTGACGGATCGATAGTGCTTTTTTTGTGGAAGGCGATGGTCATATTTTTGCCGTCATAGGTCATCTTTTCCCCCATAATTCCCTTCAGGCTATTCCTGATCCGGATAATGTCCATGAGATTGCCCACCTGGGGAGGGATAAATCCATAACAGTCTATCAGTTCTTCCCTGAGACTCGACATCACTTCCTCATCGGTAGCCGCCGCTATCTTCTTGTAGGTAAAGAGCCTTGTCTGCGTATCGGCAATGAAGTCATCGGGGATGAAGGCCGGTATGCCCAGATGAATTTCAGGACTGATCTCTTCGGCGGGGGGCTTCTCGCCCCTCAGTTCCCTGATGGCCCGTTCCATCAATTCCGTATAGAGTTCATAGCCCACCGCCGACACATGCCCCGACTGAGATACCCCCAGAAGACTTCCTCCTCCCCGGATCTCCAGGTCGTGGCTGGCAACCTTGAAACCCGCCCCCACCTCTGTAAATTCCCGGGCCACCTGAATCCTTTTCCCGGCATCTTTGGAAAGAACCATCCCCTGGGGGATCAGAAGATAGGTATAGGCCTCTTCACTCGACCTTCCCACCCTTCCCCGAAGCTGGTAAAGCTGGGAAAGTCCGAATCGATCTGCGCGATTTATTATGATGGTATTTGCCGATGGGATATCCAGACCGGCGCTGATAATGGTGGTGCAGACGAGGACATCGCACTCTCTCTGGACAAATTCGACCATGACATCCTCAAGCTCCTTGGCCTTCATCTGTCCGTGGGCAACGGCAATTCTGACCTCGGGGACCAGTTCCTTTATAAAACGTGCCATGCTGTAGATCGACCTGACCCTGTCATGGACAAAGAAGACCTGCCCTTTTCGATCGATTTCATTCCTGATCGCATCCTTTATGATCCCTTCATCAAATTCCGCGACCCGGATAGTGACGGACTGACGATCCTGTGGGGGCGTCTCTATGACGGAGAGATCCCGTATACCGACCAGTGATAACTGGAGCGTCCTCGGTATGGGTGTTGCCGTCAATGTCAGGACATCGACAAGGGTTCGAATCTTTTTCAGTTTTTCTTTGTGGCTTACGCCGAAACGCTGTTCCTCGTCGATAATAACAAGGCCGAGATCCTTGAACCCGATGTCTCTCTGCAGAATACGATGGGTGCCTATGACTATATCGACGAGTCCTTCGTTGATGTCCTCCACAATCTTTTTCTGCTGCGCCTTGGTTTTGAAACGGTTCAACACCTCGATGCGGACGGGATACTTTTCAAAGCGTTTCACAAAGGTCTGATAATGCTGCTCCGCCAGGATTGTCGTCGGAACGAGAAAGGCCACCTGCTTGCCGTCCATAACGACAAGGAAGGCGGCGCGCAGGGCCACCTCGGTTTTACCAAATCCCGCGTCGCCGCAAATGAGCCTGTCCATCGGTTTGGACTCACTAAGATCCTGACTCACATCTTCAATGGCCGCGGCCTGATCGGGCGTTTCTTCGAACTCGAAGAGAGAAGAAAACTCCTCATAATATCTATCGGAAGATGCGAATCTATGCCCCTCCATCACCTCTCTGGCCGCATAGATTGACACCAGTTCTTCGGCGATTTTTCGCACCGATTTCTTTACTTTCTTCTTTACCAAATCCCAGGAAGTGCCGCCCAGTTTATCCACACCGGGCATGTGGCCATCGGGACCGATATATCGTTGCATCTGGTCCAGCCTGTCAACGGGAATATAGAGCTTGTCTTCACCGGAATACTCGATAAGGATAAAATCGGTTTCTATGTTGCCGATTGACAACCGCTTTAATTCCCTATAGATGCCGATCCCGTGATCTACATGTACGACATAATCCCCCTCCTTCAATTCTCCGAAGGATTTGAGAAAATACCCCTCCCTGACCCGCGCCTTTTTCCGCCTCTTTTTTTTCTTCCCAAATATCTCCTCTTCACTGACAACGACAAGCCGTAACGCAGGATATGAAAACCCCTCCGTTATCTTGCCCGTCTTCAGGACGAGCCTTCCCTTATCGCCGTCCCCTTCCAGCTCCGTCAGCAATGGAGCAGGAGACCTTTCGGCGGGGAGGGAATAACCATCGAGAAGACGGGCCATCCTCTGCGTCTCCTCTTCACCGCATAGGAAGGCAACGACATTGCCACCGGCCATCCAGTCCCTGATCCGGCCTACGAGAGGACTCAGGAGCCCATTCTCCTTCTTGAGTAGCAGGGGATCCTGCTTCAATCCCACATTTTTTTCCGTGTGGAACCGTATAATATCCTCGCCGTCACGATCGAGATCATCTATATAAATTTGGGAAAGGTGCCGCCCCTTCGCTAAAAGGTCATCCAGTTGCGTTGTAAATAAGTCCTTCTCCAGATAGAACTTCTCTTCCTCTTCAGATTTCAGTAAAAAGAGGTCTGTTTCGTTTAAGATTTGCTCCTCACTACCTGCCATAGTCCTGAAATCATCGTAGACGATCACGCTTCCTCTGGAGGCATAGTCAAAGATCGTATCGAGACCATTTCTTTCTTCTGAATCAAAATCTTCATAAAAGAGGGGCATCATCTGGAGATTCATGAGACCGGTCGACTCGTTTTTCACCATATCGACAAGCCGCTCTCTCCTGAGCCTGGGAAGAGAAATTTCCTGTGACCGCGTCCTCAGATTTTTCAGCGCCCGAATCTTCGCCGCTTCCGAAATAACCTGCTCGCCGGCGGGAGCAAGGACAAATTCCTCGATCTCTTCTACTGACCTCTGATTGACGGGATCAAATTCCCTGATCGATTCTATGTCATCTCCTATAAATTCCAGGCGCATGGGGCGAAAAACGGAGGGGGGATAGATATCGATGATGTACCCCCGAACACTGAATTCCCCCTCCTCCTCCACCAGCGGTACCCGCCGGTACCCGCCTTCGATCAGTTTTTCCAGGAAGGCGTCTCGTTCCATACTGTCTCCTATGGATACCGTTTCGACGTAATCACCCAGGATTTCGACGGGAATGACCTTTTGAAGGAAGGCCTTCATCGGCACAATGACGACAATCTTCTTGCCGAGGAGCAGTCTCAGGAGGACTTCCATCCGTTTGGAAGAAATATCCATTTGATAAGAGAGGCTGTCTTCGGGACAGACCATGTCCCAGCCCGGAAAGAGAAAAACCTCTTCCTCGCCAAGGAAAAAAGAGAAATCGCGAAATGCGTTTTTCGCCTCTTCTTTCGTGGAGGTGACAAAAATAAGGGGGGTTCTCGTCTCCCTGAATAGGAGGGAAAGTACCAGGGCCTTCGATGACCCATTCAGGCCGCAGATATTCACCGTCCCGTCACTCCGGCGAATCCTCTCTATCAGGGCGTATAAGGCGGGATCATAAAAACGGTTTTTTCTTTCTACTGTTTTCCTCACTGAAAATTACACATCGTCGCTACATTGCGACACCTTTAACATCCTTTCCAGGGCTCGATTGGCGGGAATTCGCACTTCCTCTGGAACCTTGATTACATGCCTCCTTTCGAGAAGAGAGGTAAGAATATCATCGAGGGTAATCTTTTTCATATCGGAGCAGGTCATCCGGTTCGATGCGGGGATAAATGTCTTGTGGGGATTCTGCTTTCTCAGCTGATGCATGACACCCATCTCCGTCCCTATGATAAATTCCTCGGCATCGGTCTTCTGTGCAAAATCGAGCAACTCCCTGGTGCTTCCCACAAAGTCAGCCATGTCAAAAACTTCGGGAGTACACTCGGGATGGGCGACAAATTTCGCCCCTGGATGGGCTTTCTGTGCCTTTTTTATTTCATCAGGCCTCAGAAAGTGATGCACCGGGCAGTAACCCTTCCATGGAATGACCTCCTTTGTTGTAAAGCGGGAGGCGTAACGGGCTATATTCCCGTCGGGAACGGCAAGAATTTGCTCTCTGTCCTCCAGAGAATTGACAACCTGTACTGTATTAGCGGAGGTGCAGCAGATGTCACTGTGGGCCTTGATTTCGGCAGAAGAATTGACATAGGCGACAACGGCGGCTTTGGGATATTCTCTTTTTTGCTCCTCCAGTTGAGGAAGGGTGATCATATCGGCGAGGGGACATCCGGCATCGAGTCTGGGGAGAAGCACCGTTTTATCGGGTGACAGGATTGAGGCGCTCTCCGCCATAAAATGAACACCGGCGAAGACGATAATATCGGCATCGGTTTGGGCGGCGCTTATACTCAGGGCAAGCGAATCGTCCAGAATGTCTGCAATATCCTGTACCTCATCACGCTCATAGTAATGGGCCAGAAGAATGGCGTTTTTATCTTCGAGCACCTTCCGTATTTCGTTCTGCGTCTCTGTAAAGTTCATATCCTCTCTTCCACTATTTTCGCGAAAATTGAAGTTCCCCGCAGCACGTTGCGGAAAATCTCCTGCTGTTTAGTAAGTTAGAAATTATTTCCTGCCAGAAAATAATTTCGTTAACGCACTTATCCCGTTTATCTGGGTAAGAAAAATGTTCATTCTCTGTTCGCTCGCTAACTCCGCCGCAAGCAGTGGGGTGCGCGCTCGCTGTTCAGTTCAAATAAATACAGGGCTCCGAGTCCTTTTGATTTTGAAACTATGACTACTATAACAACCATAGTATTTATTCAAGCGCAAAATATTGACAACCACCCAGCTTTCATATATTAATTGAAGCTCCCCGCAACAAGTTGCGGGGAATCTCCGACTTTCAAGTAACTTAAATTTGCAAATGTGTTGTAGCGTTGCCCCTGCGGGCAACATATCTGTGGGGCACAGAGGCCCCACGCTACATGACAAGTTACTTTCCATTATAATCCCGACTTGTCGTGGTAGCAAAGCTGTTAAGAAAAATATTTATTTTTTATTCGCTCGCAATCCCCGCCGCAAGCAGCGGGGATTACGCTCACGGTTCAGTTCATCATCACAATAAGGGAAAAGTATAATGATCACCGTAGAAAAGGCATTGAAGCGCATACTCGACTCGATAACTCCCCTCGGCATGGAAAAGGCAACCCTGCTGGATGCCCTGAACCGGGTAATCGGCGAAGACATCTGTGCCTCTCGGGACATTCCTCCCAAAGACAACTCCGCCATGGATGGATACGCAGTAAAGGCAAAAGAGACGAAGGGAGCCTCGGCGGACAATCCCGTCACATTAACCGTCATAGAAAATATCCAGGCCGGATATCTGCCCCGCAAGACCCCGGCCCCCGGGGAGGCGTCAAAGATCATGACCGGGGCATTTGTGCCGGAAGGCGCCGATGCCGTCGTCAGACTGGAAGACACGAAACAAAAAGGGAATAAAGTTGAGATATTCGCGGAAGCGGAAAAAGGTCTCAACATCAGATATGCGGGAGAGGATGTAAAGGCGGGGGAACTCGTTATCCCCAGGGGAAATGTCGTCAGACCGGCGGAGATGGGAATGCTCGCCTCGGTGGGACGCGCGTCGATACTGGTTCATCAGAGGCCAACCGTGGCCGTTCTCGCCACCGGTGACGAACTCGTCGATGTCGACGGAGATGTTTCAGGAAATAAAATCATCAGCAGCAACAGCTATTCCCTTGCCGGCCAGGTCATGGCATGCGGCGCCGACCTTCTTCAATTGGGAATCGCGAAAGATACCAAAGAAGATCTCCTCGCAAAATTTAAGGCGGCGCTGAGAGCCGACGTTATCGTATCGTCGGCAGGCATATCGGTGGGAGATTTCGATTTCGTAAAGGATGTCATGGAGGAAATGGGCGCCACCATCGAATTCAGAGAAGTGGCACAGCGACCCGGGAAACCCCTGACCTTCGGTTCCCTCGAAGGGAAACACCTCTTCGGACTTCCCGGCAACCCCGTATCATCCATGATCGCCTTTGAACAATATGTGAGGCCCGTCATATTAAAAATGATGGGACACAAAAGACTCTTTCGCAGAACAATACAGGCGGAACTGACGGAAAACATCAAGAAAAAGAAGGGGTTCCGATATTTCATCAGGGCACTGATACAATGCGACGGAGAGAAGATGACCGTGGCCACGACGGGAGAACAGGGCTCAGGCATCCTGAAGTCGATGGTCATGGCAAACGGCATTATTATTATCCCCGAGGATTTATCTCTGGCAGAAAAGGGTTCCCGGGTGACGGTGCAGCTCATTGACGATTCCTTTGAGTTGACAGAAAAGCCGGGATACCTGTAACATAGGATAACGACATCGCGATAGATATTACAGCGCGGAAGTGCCAAGGTCACTGGTGGGCCTCCCGGACTTCAAATCCGGTGTGGGGCGTTAACAGCGTCTCAGGTGGGTTCGATTCCCATGCACTTCCGCCAAATTATTAGTAAATTTCGATTTTTAGCGAAGAAATTTCTTTAACCTGGCTTTAACCTACTTTAACTTTAACCCATAAAAATAAAAAGTAGATATCAAAATCGCTTTTTGACTTCACTTGACGAAAGGACATCTACCATGAAAAAAAGTACAATAATTATGGTTATGGTCATAGGGTTCTGTCTGATCACTCTTTCGGGATGGGCTACCACCTATGTCTCAGATAAACTGGAAGTTCCCCTCCGTATCGGCCCCGGTCCGAGATACAAGATAGTCAACATGCTTCAGTCGGGACAGACGGTAGATGTGGTATCTGAAAAGGAAGGATGGAGCAATGTCCGTTCTGTGGATGGGAGTGGCGATAAAGAAGGTTGGATACTGAGTCGTTATCTCATGAATCGCGAACCCTGTAAGAGATACGCGAAGGCCCTGGAAACGGAGAATGCCGGGCTTAGAGAAACGGTGTCTCCAATGGAAGGGGATCTTCGCGAGATGAAGACCAAAAATGCCGATCTCGCAATGGCGCTAAAAGAAAAGACAAAAGAATTTGAAACCCTGAAGGAGAGCTACGAATCTTTAAGAAAAGATGCGTCGGGCTTTCTGGAATTGAGGAAAAGCTTCGAAAAGACCCGATTGGATCTTGCAAGAATAGAGGCTGAGCTTGCGAAGACATCAAAGGAAAACGATCTCCTGCGATCATCCCATAGAAACAGATGGTTTCTGGCGGGGGCGCTCGTGCTTCTTTTGGGCCTTTTGATAGGCCTGATAATGGGAAGGCGGGACAAAAAGCGTTCTTCGAAACTCTACCTCTAGACGATTACCGATTATCGACCTCTATTGTCGCTTGAAAGCATCGCTATAATATTACTTGCTTTTGAACGGCACTATCCACTGGGGAATTATGGACTGATAAATCAAAACCCTGTTTCTTAAAATGAGAGATGGCTGAGAGATTATTAT
>JAUVXT010000167.1 GCA_030603465.1 Deltaproteobacteria bacterium | reverse complement strand
TGCCCGCCGGCAGGCCGAGAATACCCGGATAATCCTGCGTCAGCGACAGGCCGCACGATGTGCATGCGTACACTATGTCATATCCCTTATCGATATATCTTACCAGCACGCGCGCATTCTTTTTTGCGTATCTGCGGGCCGTCTTTCTGTCTCCGTTGCCCAGCGCGGGAAGCCCGCAGCAGACCTGGCTTGGCATAACCACCCTGAGTCCGATGGATGCCAGTAGATCGCGAATGCCCCGCCCTATGTCGGGGCGATTGTAGTTCAGGAAACATCCGTAGAAAAAGACTACCTTTCGGCGGCTCTTTCTGCTTCCCTTCCATCTCCAGCTTTTATGAAGGCTGTGAAATCGAAATCGGGGGAAGGGGACGTCAGCCGATATGCCGAAGACCTTTATAAGTCTCTTCAATACATTTAAGGAAGCAAGCCGGTTGACTATGGGCGCAAAGAGCGAGCAGAGGGCTCCCATGTAATAGATGTTGGCAAATATATGGTAGGGCAGGGATCTTAAATGTTTTTTCCCGTATTTGATCTGCTCACGAAGAATTATTTCAGCCGGATTTACGCCGTAAGGGCAGGCGACCTCGCATCGCTTACACTGACTGCACAGCCTGATCCACATATTTTTCGTATAACCGTCGTCAATCCTGAATCTTTCGGAATCGGGTCCCGCCTGTTTAGGCCCGGGGAACTCCGGATTTACCTTGAATACGGGGCAGTTTTCCACGCAGATGGTGCATCGTATGCAGTGCTGAAAATCATAGTTCACTGTATATATTCCTCACACTTCTGCGCCGCCGCAAAACCGGTGGCTATGGCCATGCCGTGGCCGCATCCGTATTTCATGACCTCTGAAAAGGCCAGAATGCTGCCGCATGCGAAGAGATTCTCATAGGGAGCATCGACGGGGCGGAAAGACGAGTCCACCTGTATCCCCGCCTTTTCTATGGCGTGTCCGGTGGTGAAAAAGTTTTCCTTGAACCAGTGTTTCCTCTCTTCAGGCATGTGTATCGGCAGACCGAAGACCCTCTCCTCTATGGAATCCATTGCCGCGTAGAGACCGCCGCTCACGAAAGAACCCGTCGCAAGTATGAAGGCCTTTCCCTGGATACGGGTTGCGCGACCCTTATTACTGAGCGTCAGCGCCTCCAGTTGGGTTCCCAGCTTTTCAACACTGGATATATCCCTTCCCCAGTAGATGCTTCCTCCCATGTTCAGAAAGGTATTTTTCAGAGTTCTGAATAATCTGAGTCCCGGCATAGAAGGGGGAAGGGTAGGGATTTCAAAGATGGGTTTTGCCAGTTCATGTGAAATCTCGTCATATATGCTGCCGGTGGTGCGCGTGCCCAATACCGCGGGCAGGGCGATCTTCCCGTCGGGGATGTCCCGGTCCTTGAGCCACGCGATAAATTCCCGTCGAAACTCTTCTTCTTCGAATCGTTCGGCAATCGCCGCGGTAGAGGTGACCTCCGCGTTGAATATGCTGCGCCCCGAATTTTGATAGCTCGACGTTATATAGCCCGGATAGAAATCCTTAATATTGTTGAAAGATATGATGTGGATATATTCATCGGAATGGCAATCGGCGAATTCCATCGTTCGCGGTACGAGACAGGTGATTTTTTTTGTCCCCATCGGCGTCAGTATCGCCCTGTTTGTCCCGGTGTCTCCACAATAGGGCGATTGCGTGCCACGCATGATCTTTATGAACATCTCCAGTGAAGCGGAAACGGTCTCTTCACCGACCAATCTGTATGGGTGGTTTTCGGGGAGCGAGACGATACCCGCGAGGGGATTGTTCTCATGTATCAGGACATCGATGCATCCCGTGGAGAGACAGCACACGGGGTCGCCCTTGGAAACGACGGCGACACTCTTTCCTTTCCCTGCAAGCGCAAGGGCGGCCATCAGTCCCGACATACCGCCGCCTATGATGACGGCATCGTAGGTGACCCTGTTCATTGTTCCTGCTCCATAGCCAGTATTCCCAGATAGATACTTTCCACGAGCTGCTCCTCACGCAGTTGATCACCCCAGAGGGCCGGTTTTATCCCCTTGAATCTCCGCTGCAGGAATTCTTTCAGAATGCGCGTGGACTCCTGGGGCGTCATCTTTCCCGTCTCCTGCATAATTCCCAGCGCCCGGTAGGTGCAGAAACCTCCCTGACAGGGTCCCATGCCCAGCCGTGTCCGGTGTTGAATATCACCGATATGCCGGGTTCCCACCTTTTGCGCCACGCGTTCCACATCGTGTCGGCTCACCAGCTCGCACTCGCATATAATATCGCTGATGTCTTTCAGACGTTTTGACAATGGGTAGCCGCTCAGTTCTTCCTGACCTTCGAGGGGGACTTCCGCCGTCTTGCACCGTGTCTTGAGGCCGAAGATATCCATGACGGTATCCGTCATCTTTTCCGCCATAAGCCTGTATGTGGTAAGTTTTCCGCCGACAATGCTCAACATGCCGTCTTTGTGATCGATAATTCTGAAACCCCTCGATATTTCTCTGCCGTCATCGGTATTGGCAGAGAGGAGCGGCCGTACTCCTGCGTAAGTTCTGATCAGACGCGTGGCACCAAATTCGGGGACCATTGCCGTCGCTTCTCTCGTAAGGGTGTCCACTTCAAAGGGATGAACTTCGAGGTCATCGGGATTTTCGACGGTGAGTGACGTCGTTCCCGCAAGGCATACCGCTTCATTTGGTACGAGAAGATCCCCGTCGGATGCGGGGCGAAGCCGGTTCAATACCATATTGGTCAGACGGTGATTCGCAATGATCAAACTTCCCTTGGAGAGACTGAGACGGACCCTGCTTCCGGCGAGAGATGCTATCCTGTCACACCACGCGCCGCCGGCATTGATAATCACCTTTGCCCGGATTTCCTTTATCTCTCCATTGGTCTGTTCCCTGGCCTTGACACCGACGCATTTCCCCTTTTTCTTGATTATATCGAGTACCTGATGATGGGTCAGTATTACTCCGCCCCTTTTTTCGGATGAGGTGACATTGAGCATGCACAGTCTGAAGGGATCTATGGAGCAGTCGGGAACCGTTATCGCCTCCTCAAGAGATGGGTTGAGGTTTGGTACGAGATCGAGCGCTCTGCTGGGGGATAGTACCTCTGTTGCGATCCCCGTGGCGGCGCAACGTTTCAGGAAATCGTCCCTGTATCTTTTGGAATCTCCCGGAAGACGTACGAACAATCCCCCCGTCGGCTCGACACATTTTTCCCCGATTTTCCGGAGGATCATGTTTTCTGCGATACACTCCGCCGCCGTTTCGGGATCGTTGACGACATATCTGCCGCCGCTGTGGAGCAGACCGTGGCACGCGCCGGTCGCACCGGAGGCGAAATCGTATCGCTCGATAAGGCAGTGGGGGATTCCCCGCAGAGCGAGATCCCTTGCGATACCGCAGCCGGTGGAACCGCCACCGATGATGATCACATCCGTCTTGAGCATATAATGCCTTCCCGGGAACGAAACATTGTGTAAGTCTTTATGTAACAATTTTATCGTGTCTTTAGACCATTGTCAACGAGAATGAACTGAACGGCGAGCGCGTACCCCGCTGCTTACTACAACCCTTCTATCCTCAATTAAATCCTTGACTTTTAATATAATGAGCGTTACATGAGGCTTTAAATCAGTTTGTTATGTAAATCATAACTCAGTTACTGTCCTCAATTTCGCCTGAAATTTCAAGATTACTATCCGCCATTTAGTATCAGTAATAATATTATGAAAACTGTTTCTATTAGGAAGTAATTATATGGAATTCATAAACATAGACGATAAAAGGATTAAGATAAGAAATCAGTTAAAGAAACAATTTAAGCGCATTAACGATGAAGATATCCCTCAAAAACATATCAACTATAATGAAATTGATGACTTCGAAGATCTTCTGAAGTTTTCTAAATTGCAATATTACCGGGGTGATGACAAGTGGATAATAACGTTAAGTAGATACCTAGATGAAAAAGCCTTCCAGTATTTTAAGAATTTTAATTATCCTGATGCATTAACAGATTCTCTAGGTTGTTTAAACCTATGTGAAATACAACGTGATAAATATGTTTTAATAGAGTTTGATGAGCTCCTGAAAAAATGTGGTAATTTTATCAAGTCTTGCAAGAAAAGGATATATCTAACTTATGCCTGTATTTTAATAGAAAAAGCAGTCGAAATTGATTATAAAGATTTTCAAAAAAGATTTAGGTCAGAATTGAAGAATCTTGGTTTTTCGGGTGTAGGTGACGAAAAAGTTAATTTGGCTTTTATTTCAGCTCTTCCTTATTTTGCACATAAATTTGATATCTACCAGTATCAGGAATTAATTGCTCCATTGACAACAGATGACCGTTTCCTTTTTCATACAAACCTCTTTCTTCGTAAAAGAAAAAAACTTTTAAGAAAATCAATATTTGAAAAACGTTCTTCTAAACCAGTAAAAAGTAAAACATATTTCAAAGAAATATGCGAATGTCAATTCTATCTTTCGGAGATTCTAGAGAAGTTAAATAATAACGTAGAATCCAAATTGGAACTTGCATCTGGATACAGATATAAAGCGTATTTAGTAGACAGCACGAAAGATAAAATTAAATATTTTGATGAGTCTATTGCGATCTTAGCAGAATTAAGAAATAATAATTTTGAGAATGCTTCTATAAGCAAAGAGGAGATAGAAAGAGAATTTCTGTTTGCTAAAGCACGTAAGTCTGAGTATCTTGCGTTTATTACTGAGGACCTTAATGATAGAATAAAGCATTTCAAGTCTGCAGATAAAAATTATGGGAATTTACGTGACCCAAGGTCATTTCTCGTAAGATTTCTTGTGTTATATTACCAAGTAAAAAAATATATAATTCAAGATCACAATATCAAATTAGCTGCTAAATCAATTAATAATTTAATAGATAATGGTTTCGATTTAGCCATTTTGTCAAAACAATTTCCTGACATTCAATATCTAATCAATACTTGTAGATTGATAAAATATTTCCCATCGAAGAAACCAACTGAAAAGCATCTTAAAGAAATAAATCTCATCCAAAATGAGAGTATGATGAGAACTAATCAATTAATGCAGTTATGGGAACTGATTTATTCTTATAACCTGCTTTTTCACGCTGTTGGAGATAATTCAGAATTGTCTAATTTTTTCCAAGCTACTTGTGCAACTATTTTACAATCAGGTCAAACTGAAGAAGTGGAAAAGGTTGTAGAAAGATTATTTTTCACAGCACCAACTGACGAAATTAGTAAAGATTTAATCGAATATCTTAAAAGAGAAGAAGGAGAGCATTTAGAATTTAAAGCTTCTTGGAGTTTAGATGTTAAGAAATTCCTTTTTAATGATAAACTAGCATTAACGAAAAGTATAGAATATGGAGTTTTAAAAACTATTGTTGGATTTTTAAATTCATCTGGTGGCCTCTTGATCATTGGCGTTCTTGAAAAAAGAAAAGAGTTGTTGGGATTCAAAGATAAATATTCAGAAAAATTTAACAAGTTAATTTTTGGCATTGAGAGAGAGTATAAAAGTGATGGTTATGATGGATATATTCGAAAGCTAGAAGATACTATTAGACAAAGGATTGATGTAAATCTTCTTAGTTTACGACCAGTTAATAGAGAAGTGGTAGAAGGTCATGATTTAATTAAACTTGATATTCCTCTGGGCCCCAAGTGGTCTTCTTTAGAGAATGACACCTTTTATGTTAGAGAGTATAATCAAACAATAAGTAAAAAGGGTGTTGATGCGGATGATTACAAAACTAAAAAATCAAGATATTAAGGATATTAAGGGGGATATTAAGGGGACAGTTTACTTAATTAATCCAGGGTAAACCCCCGGCTCTGCCGGGGGACTCCCAGAGTTTGACATTTCCGGGATTATATGAAAGCCCCTCTAAAAGTGAACCGCTCAG
>JAUVXT010000161.1 GCA_030603465.1 Deltaproteobacteria bacterium | reverse complement strand
ATCTCCAGCAGAATGGGACTGAGCTTATCTTTGCCGCGACTATATTCAGGTTCGAAGCTTCTGGCAAGGTCCGCCTCCATTATCAATCGATGCTGTTCGACGGCGTCATTGAAAATATCGGGAAGCACGACCTCTCCCGCGTTCTCACCCAGATGGTCGACTGATTCGGCGAAGGCCTCTTTTGTGTCCGAATCCGCATGGTCCCACGCCGGCGTCTTGACGAAGGCAACGCGCGGCTGGACCGGCGGATCCTGTGCCGCCGTATCGATGAGAGTTGGTCGCGCCCGCAGTTGTGTGTCGGGATCACGGTCGTCGAAGGCCATCATCTGTTCCGCAATCAGCGCCACATCTTCGATGGTACGCGCAAAAACTCCAATCTGGTCCAGCGGTCTCGACTGCTGGAGAACACCATGACGGGATATGCGGCCGAAACTCGGCTTGTAGCCGTATACTCCGCAGTTGGAGGCGGGACGGATGACCGATCCGTTGGTCTGGGTGCCGATGGCCAGAGGCACCATGCCCGACGCGACGGCGGCAGCCGAACCACTCGATGAGCCGCCGGGGGTGCGTTCGGAATCATGTGGATTTCGTGTCTTTCCCGGTGCATAGACTGCAAGTTCCGTGGTGACAGTCTTGCCCAGAATGATGGCGCCCGTTTCGCGCAGCAGAGATACTGCTGCGGCATCTTTCTCCGGCTGACGTCCGGCGTGCAAAACAGTGCCGTCCTCTGTGGGCATGTCCCTCGTATCGAAAATGTCTTTGACACCAACGGGAACACCGTGGAGCGGTCCCAGGGCGTTCCCTTCACGCAAGATCCGGTCCGCTTCGCATGCCTGTTTCAGGGCGTGGTCACGGTCCAGGTAGGTCCAGGCGCAAACCTGTTCCTCGATCGCCTCTATGTGATCGAGGCAGGCGCCCACCAGTTCTTCCGATGTGATATTGCCTGCGCGGATTTCTCTTGCCGCGTCTGCGGCGTTAATCATAGTTAAATTCATATCTTCCTCGTATTCTACCTGGCGATTCCATAAACCAGGTCAGGCAGCCACGTCGTCATAGCAGGCACGTTATAGATAAGTGCCATGGCTACGAATACCATCGCCAAAAAGGGTAACGACCCTTTGAAGATCGTTGAGAGCTGAATATGATCCGGCGCTATCCCCTTGAGATAATAGCATGACATCGCCATAGGCGGCGTCAGAAATGAGGTCTGCAGGTTGAGCGCCACGAGTATACCGAAGAAGAGCGGATCAACGCCGAAGGCGTCCAGCAGCGGGAGAAAGATCGGCACGAATATGATTATTATCTCACTCCACTCCAGCGGCCAGCCCAAAAGGAAGATGATGGCCTGCGCCAGGAGAAGGAATAAAACAGGCGAAAGGTCCATGCCCATGACAAACTCTTCGATGACCATGTGGCCGCCGAGGTAGGAAAAAACCGATGAGAAGGTCCATGAACCGACGAACAGCCAGCACACCATGGCCGAAGTGCGAACAGTCAAATAGACCGATTGCCTCAGGCGGTCCCATGTGAGTTCGCGATAGCCGATAGCCAGGGCCAGGGCTCCGAATGCGCCCACCGAAGCAGCCTCCGACGGTGTTGCCAGCCCGAAGAGGATGGCGCCCAGCACCGACATGATCAAGAGGGCCAGTGGAACGAATGAGGTCAGCAGCATATACAGGAGTTCTTTCAATGGTATATCCGTCTCCTCCTTCGGCGGCTTTGGGGCAAGGCTGGGATTCAGATAGGCGCGTATTATCACATACGTGATATACAGGCCGGCAAGTGTGAATCCGGGGATCAAGGCGCCCGCGTAGAGCCGCACAACCGAGACGCCGGACACCGCTCCGTAGACTATCAGCATGATGCTCGGCGGAATCAGGATGCCCAGGCAGCCGCCGGCACAAATAACGCCGGCGGAAAGCTTTTCGTCGTAGCCGGCCTTAAGCAAGGCCGGAAAGGCCAGCAATCCCATGAGTGTCACCACTGCGCCGACGATGCCGACAGCGGTGGCGAAGATGGCGCAGGTCATGAGCGCCGCTACCGCCATGGCGCCGGGCACCATCCGGGCGGCGATATTCAAACTGTAAAAAAGGCGCGAAACGATGTTCGCCCGTTCCACGATATAGCCCATGAAAAGAAAGAGCGGTACCGCGACCAGAACGTCGTTTACCATTACAGAGTAGGTCTGGTTCACCAGCAGATCGAATATCTGATTCTGGAATATGTGACTGAGCTGGTCCGATGTGGCATAGGCGTAATAGCCGAAGCCCGTGGCCATGGCAATCAGCGTGAAACAAATGGGGAAGCCCAGCAGGATCGAGAGGACAAACGATCCCATCATCAGTATGGCAACTTGGGGATCGGTCATTTCGCCACCTCCTCTTCCTCGCCGGCATGCAGGGCGGCCATCCGGGCCTTTTCTTCCTCGCGTTCTCGTATGATCTCCACTTCCATTTCCTCAACATCGCGAAGCCGCTCTGGCCACTTCCCGGTCCTCATGCATTGGTAGCAGCGGATAGTCTCCGCAATCCCCTGCAACAGCATGAGGAACGCAGCGACAGGAAGGACGGTTTTTAAGGGGAAAACCGGCACTCCAGCGGGGCTGTTGATGCTTATTTCTCCTAATGATCCTGCGGGTCCATAGGGTCTGCACGCCCAGGACTCGCCCGCATAATCGATTCCGGCAAAAATCAGCGCCAGCATTCCGGGGAAGAAAAAGAGAAAATATAAGACAAACTCAACCGTTGCCTGAACGCGTGGAGGCCAGAAGCGATATACAAAGTCTCCGCGCACATGGGCGTTCCGGGAGAGTGTATAGGCCCCTGCCATCATGAACAGGGTGCCATACATGATATAGCTGATGTCAAAGGCCCACGAGGTGGGGGCTCGAAACACATAGCGGACGAAAACCTCGTAAGTGACAGCAAAGGCCAGCATCAGTATACACCAGGCGAAGGCCTTCCCCGCCCACTCGCTTAAGCGATCGATAAAAAGAAGGATATGATTCATTTCCTGTTCCTTTAATAAATGGGATTTAGGTAAGTCACATTTAAAGGCGGCGCGGCGCCTGCACGGCGCCGCGCCGAATCTAGCCAGCTACAATCTGGAACATTAGAAGCCCAGTTCGCCGGGGAAGTAATGCTCGAAGGCAAGTTTATAGTCGCACGAGTTGAGGATGTCGTAGTAAGCAACGCGATAGGCAAATTCCTTCTGAGATTTCACGACCTTTGCGAAGAAGGGATCCTTTTCCAGATTTACCAGAACAGTATCCCAGGCATCGAGCTGTTTTTTCATGATCGAATCCGGCGTTCGATAGATCTTGACACCTGCCTTGTTCTTCAACCACTGAAGGTCGCGGGAATACTGATCCTGGCCTCTCCAGTAGTTGGCCGAAGATGCCGCCTCTGCCGTGTATTTCAGAAGCGCCTGGTGTTCCTTCGGCAGGGCGTCATACTTGGTCTTGTTGAAGAGAATTTCGAAGAATTCGGCCGCCTGATGGTAACTGCCCAGCATGTAGACCTTGCTCACGTCCTGTGCTCCGAAGCTTCTATCAGAGGTCGGATTGTTGAACTCGAAGGCCTCGATCACACCGCGTTCCAGGGCGGGGACTATCTCGCCGCCGGGAAGCTGGGTAACCTTCACGCCCATTTCCTGGAAGATGTCTGCAGCCAGACCGACGGTGCGGTACTTCAGACCCACCAGATCTTTGGCGCTCTTAACCGGCTTTTTGAACCAACCGAGAGGCTGGGTCGGCATCGGCATGGCGAAGAATCCGACAATGTTAAGCTTCAGTTTTTCCATGAGCTCAGCATAGAGTTCCAGGCCGCCACCATAATAGATCCAGGCAAGTCCCTGGTGGGCGTTCTGCCCAAAGACGGGTCCAGTACCGAAGAGCGAGGCCACCTTGCTTTTGCCATACCAGTAGACGGATACCTGGTGACCGGCATCGAGCACGCCTTTGTGGACGGCATCCTGCACGCGGAAGGCCTTGACTACTGCGCCTGAGATCAGATACTGGATCTTGAGACGCCCGCCCGCCATTTCGTTTACGCGTTTGACGTAGTCCGTCGCCATATCATTGAAAATGTCCTTTGCGCCCCAGGCGCCCTGCATCTTCAAGGTGACTGTCTTGGCCCTGGAGACCATCGGAAAGCCCAATGTAGCCGCTCCGGCTACCCCCCCTACTACTGCGGCTTTCTTCAAAAACTTACGACGGCCGATCTTTACATCCGCTTGCTTCTTGACGACTTTTTCTTTTTTCATAAAACGTCCCCCTTTTAACTTTATTATGGTTCCATAAAATCAAACTACCTCCACTCAGCTTCTTTACGGTTCCATGTAAATTAAAATACCTGTATTGTCAAGATTTATTTGGGCTTTTTGTTTAGGTATTTCTTTTTTCTATTGTTGTGGGGGGAGGTCGGTACATCACAATGCATTACAACAGGTTATCGGCACCTTCTTGAAGAGTATCTGGAGGAATGATGGGAGATGATGCAAGTATCGGTTTTGCGTTCTTTGACAATCGAAAGGGGAGTTCATCTGAACATCTGAAAAGTGCTTTCAACTGTCGTGACTCTCACGACGCACTATGTGGAGAGCGGAAAGTATCTTGTACTTAGTTCATTTTTTTCAGTATGGAAGGCAACCATCGATACACGGGAGTCAGATACCGCGCTACCTCTCCCGGCTTGGGGATCATAAAAATAAAGGTCTTTTTCTGATTGGGAACGACCGCAATATGTCTGATAATACCGGGGTCGGGGTTGCTATCTATGAGTTTTGCAAAGTTGTCACGCATCATCATGCTTTCGTAGTAGATAGAGAAGGCATACTTTCCCCATTTTACATCTTCTCTGTTAAGCCGGTTGGAGTTTTCTGTTTTCGATCCTCTAAAGCCGTTATATTTTGCCTCTATCAGGTGGCCTTCTTCCGGAGGGGTATGCTTCAGGTGCCTCTCCCATCACGGGCAGTCGTTTATGCGGAAATCAAGAAGTTCTATACGACTTCGACCGCTTTCGTTTCCATGACCATCTTTCCGCTCTTCAGTTGGACAACAATGTTTTTAGTCCAATTCTCATCCATGTCGGGATAATCTTCCCTGTTATGTGCTCCCCTTGTCTCTGTTCTCATCAGTGCAGCCGTGGAAATAATCTGGCTGATAGTAAGAAAATTTTCAACCTCTAAAAGCCGGCCCAGCGTTTTGTGTGAACTCCCTCCCACGAGACAGAGATTCTTAATTTTTTCCTTCTCTATTTTATCCAGTAAGGTGATTGCTTTTTGAAGTCCCTCTCCATTTCTTATGACTCCCGTATAGAGACTCATGATGTTTGTGATTTCTTCTCTTACCTCCAGGTAATCGAATCCCCTGTCCCGGACTAAAATTTCTTCCAAGCGGTTTTTTAAAGGATTGGTCTGGTCCGATAATATGGGAATCTGTGAGTTGGCAGAAGAGTATTTTGCCGCGGAACTTCCCGCTATTGCCCCGAATACCTGGGTTTCCGTCAGCGCGTTTCCTGCCAGACGATTTGCCCCCATGATTCCCGATTCGCATTCACCCGCCGCATAAAGTCCCTTAATATCGGTTTCACATTTTTCATTGATTGCCATGCCCCCCATAAAGTAATGGGCGCCTGGGGCCCATTCGTAGGGCTGCCATGAGGGATCGAAATTTTCTGCGGCACAGGATTCAAGAAATGCCCGAAACTTGGATAATTCGTCTTTGGGAACACCTGAAAGATCTCCGAAGACCCCTCCATGAGGCGACCCGCGTCCCTCTGTTATCTCCTTCTGGGTACATTTTGACATTTCAGCGCGTGTGACCATCTCCATTTTTTCAGGGTGATATTTCCTCATGTAACGTTCACACAGGCCATTATAGAATCGTCCTCCGATAGTGACACAACCATCCGCCGGGGGCGGCGTTCCGCGCATCGCATCGGGATAGATCATGGATGCCCTTCCCTGAACGAACTCCATATCGGATAACATGGCGCCGGCCCTGTAAGCGAGGGCATACCCGTCGCCCGTTATGCTGGGGGGATTGGTTGTAAG
>JAUVXT010000086.1 GCA_030603465.1 Deltaproteobacteria bacterium | reverse complement strand
ACTGGCTGATAAATCGAACGTTTCAATCATAACTTCAAGCGATACTTTAGACCCGAAAAACCTGTTGAACATCTATGACTATCCACCCCTGTTATATGTCAAGGGGAGCCTGACGGGAGATGATGTGAACATTGCCGTTGTCGGCTCAAGGGTGGCCAGCACCTATGGTAAGTTTATAACAGAAAGACTGTGCCGCGAGCTGGCCATGAAGGGTGTCACTGTCGTCAGCGGAATGGCAAGGGGTATAGACTCGGCGGCCCACAGGGGGGCGCTTGCCGGAAAAGGCAGAACTATTGCTGTGCTCGGTTCAGGTATCGATGTTATTTACCCCCCGGAGAACAGAAAGCTTTATGAAAAAATTTCAGCCAACGGCGCCGTTATTACGGAATTTCCCTTTTCTACGGAACCTGCGGGACCCAATTTCCCTTCAAGGAACAGGATAATCAGCGGGATTTCACTGGGTGTTGTCGTCGCTGAAGCGAACGAAAAAAGCGGTTCGCTGATAACCGCAAGATCTGCGCTTGAGCAGGGACGAGATGTTTTTGCAATACCCGGCGGCATAGATGCCCCGGGATCCAGAGGTACCCACAAGCTGATAAAAGAAGGGGCAAAGCTCTGCGAAAATGTATACGATATCCTGGAAGAAATTCTCCCTCAGATAGATGTTGCTTCATCTCGAGAAGAACCGGGGAAAGATGTCGACGCCGGGATTGATACCAGCCTTCTAACCAATCCCGAGGCGACAGTATTGAAACAAATAGGGAAAAAGCCGGTTCATATCGACGGCCTGATTTCGAATACCGGTTATAATGCCGCCAATTTATTAACAATACTTTTGACACTGGAACTTAATGGCTATATAGAGCAGCTTCCAGGAAAAACATTTATTATTAAGGAGTAACTATGGCCCGCTCGCTTATCATTGTTGAATCACCAGCGAAGATCAAAACGATAAAGAAGTATCTCGGATCTGATTTCGAGGTTAAAGCATCGGTAGGACATGTGAAGGATCTTCCAAAAAGTAAACTGGGAATAGATATAGAAAATCGTTTCGAGCCTACCTATCAGGTTATCAAGGAGAAAAAAAAGGTTATCTCAGAACTCAAAAAAATCGCAAAGAATGTAGATAATATCTATCTCGCTACAGACCCCGACCGGGAAGGTGAGGCGATAGCTTGGCACGTTGTCGAGGAGATAGGAGCAAAAGACAAAACCATCCATCGTGTCCTCTTCAATGACCTGACAAAAAATACCGTACTCACAGCCGTCAAGAACCCCCAAATAATGGATAATAATAAATATGAGGCCCAGCAGACCAGGAGACTCCTCGACAGGCTTGTGGGATATCAAATCAGTCCGATTCTGTGGGATAAGGTCAGAAGGGGGCTCAGTGCGGGACGCGTGCAGTCTGTGGCGGTCAGGATAATATGCGACAGGGAGAGAGAGGTACAGATTTTCGTTCCTGAAGAATTCTGGAGTCTCACGGCACTTCTGGAAGCCAAGAATCCTCCGACCTTTGAGGCGCGTTTATTTAGGGTAGATGGTAAAAAGAAACGGATAACTAACGAGGAACAGGTTAAAGGAATACTTGAGGATATCGCAAATTCTTCTTTTATCGTAAGTAAAGTAGAAAAGAAGGAAAGTAAACGCTCACCCTCCCCTCCCTTCACCACCAGCAAACTTCAGCAGGAAGCATCGAGAAAATTTCGTTTTTCCGCCAAAAAGACGATGGGTGTTGCCCAGAAATTGTATGAGGGCATAGAACTGGGGAAAGAAGGTTCCATAGGCCTTATCACGTATATGAGAACCGATTCCGTAAGGGTTGCACAAGAAGTCATTGATGAAGCACGGGAATATATCCTGGGACATTTCGGGCAGGATTATGTCCCTGCCAAGGCGAGATACTTTAAATCTTCAAAGTCTTCCCAGGACGCCCACGAGGCGATCAGACCTGCATCCATGTCTTACGAACCGAAGAACATCAAAGAGTTTCTCACAAATGACCAGTTTCGCCTCTATCAGCTTATATGGAACCGCTTTGTGGCAAGTCAGATGAACCGGGCGATCTTTGACCTTACTACCATCGATATATCTGCCGACAGGTACACCTTTCGGACACAGGGTTCCGTCATGAAATTCCCAGGATTTACCAGAGTTTATACAGAGAGCAAAGAAGAAAACAAAGAGGATGAAGAAAACGGCAAAAGCCTTCCCGCAGTCTCTGAAGGAGAAGTGCTCTCCCTCATTTCATTAAAACCGCAGCAAAACTTTACCCAACCGCCTCCCAGATTCTCTGAAGCGACGTTGGTTAAAGAACTTGAAGAAAAGGGAATAGGACGGCCCAGTACCTATGCCGCAATTATAAGCACCATACAGGACAGGACATATGTGCGGCTCGAGGGCGGCAGATTCCATCCTACTGAACTGGGGACTATCGTAAATGAACTACTGGTCGAAAACTTCCGGGATGTGCTCGATGTTGAATTTACCGCGTCTCTTGAAAACAAGCTGGATCTGATTGAAGAAGGAAAACTCAACAGATACGATACGTTGAAAGAATTTTATGTACCTTTTGAAACGGACCTCACTAAGGCAAAAAAGGAGATGAGAAACATCAAGGGGGAGGAAAAGCCAACCGACCTTGTCTGCGAAAAATGCGGAAATAAGATGGTGGTAAAATGGGGGAGAAACGGCAGATTTATTGCCTGTTCAAACTATCCCGACTGCAAGAATACAAGTAATTTCGTTGAAGACGCCAACGGGGATATCAATAAGGTAAAAGAGGAAGTTACCGATAGTATATGTGAAAAGTGCGGCAAAAATATGATTTTAAAAGAGGGGCGCTTCGGCAGGTTTCTCGGTTGCAGCGGCTATCCTGAATGCAAAAACACGCAGCCGATCAGCACGGGCGTAAATTGTCCCGAATCAAACTGTAATGGATATCTCAGCGAAAGGCGATCAAAGCGGGGAAAGACATTTTTCGGATGCTCCAATTATCCCAATTGTAATTATGCCCTCTGGAATAAGCCTGTTCCGGAAAATTGCCCCCGATGCCGGGCGCCCTTTCTCGTCGAAAAATATTACCGGGACAAGGGAATCATCAAGACTTGTGTAAATAAAGATTGCGGTTACAGAGAAGACACAGACACAACAAATGATTAAAAGCGACATCGATCAGGAAATTGTTCTGCCAAAATCTGTGATCATCATTGGCGGCGGGCTTGCCGGATGTGAAGCCGCGTGGCAGTTATCCAAGCGGGGGATCCCCGTCTCCCTCTTTGAGATGAAACCGGAAGTCTTTTCCCCCGCACACAAAACGGAACATCTCGCAGAGCTCGTCTGCAGCAATTCCCTCAGATCGAATGCGATTGAAAACGCCGTGGGGCTCCTCAAGGAAGAAATGAGGACTATGGGTTCTCTCATTATGGAGGCAGCAGATGCTACGTCCGTCCCCGCCGGAAGGGCCCTTGCCGTGGACAGGAATCTATTCTCACTTTTCATTGAAAACAAATTATCCTCCAGCGATAATGTAGAGATAATCAGAAGAGAAGTTACGCAAATACCGGATGACTCCACAGTTATAATTGCAACCGGCCCCCTGACATCAGATGCCATGGCAGAGAGTATTTCAACGCTTACCGGCAGCGAATATCTCTATTTTTACGACGCAATTTCACCGATTATTTATGAGGAATCACTCGATTATACGAAGGTATTTAAGGCCTCAAGATATGATGACACAGTTAAAGGAGATTATATAAATTGCCCATTAACTGTTGAAGAATACGAAAGTTTCTGGAGAGAATTACTGGATGGTGAGGAAGTTTCTCTGAGGGATTTTGAAGACAGGAAATGTTTCGAAGGATGCCTTCCCATTGAAGTAATCGCACGAAGAGGGATCAAAACCCTCTCCTTCGGTCCGATGAAACCGGTGGGACTTGTGGATCCCCGAACGGGGAAACAGCCTCATGCAGTCATTCAACTCCGCCAGGAAAACAGAGAAGCCACCCTTTTCAATATGGTGGGATTTCAGACAAAACTTACATGGCCCGAGCAGAAGCGCATTTTTAGAACGATACCGGGTCTGGAAGGGGCCGAATTCGCAAGATACGGAAGTATCCATCGCAATACCTTTCTCAATTCCCCTGCCCTCCTCGAAAATACTCTACAGCTCCGCTCTCATAGAAACATCTTTTTTTGCGGACAGGTCACAGGCGTTGAGGGTTACGTGGAATCGGCCGCTTCGGGTCTCCTGGCAGGCATCAGCGCCTGCCACCATCTCTCAAAAAAAGTTCTTTCAATTCCACCACGGGAAACAGCCCTTGGCGCCCTCATTCACCATATTGCAAGAAAAGACTTGAAACACTTCCAGCCGATGAATATAAATTTTGGTCTATTCTCTCCCCTTCCACACAAAATACGAAAGAGGGAAAGGGGCAGGCATTACGCTGAACGCTCGCTAAAGGAATTGGGGGGATGGAAGGATAATTTGAACTGAACTTTGTTTCACCTATTCCTTAACGGTTTCTGGAATAGATTATCCTGAGGCCTTCCAAGGTCAGCATCTCTTCAACTTTGTCGATTGTTTCTGTTTCCGCGGCAATAATTTGAGCAAGTCCGCCGGTTGCGATAACCGTTGGATTACAATTAATCTCTTTCTTTATACGGTTGACGATTCCGTCTACGAGGCCTGCATATCCCCACATTATTCCCGCCTGCATGCTGCTCACCGTATCCCTTGCAATAAGTTTTGATGGCTTGCTGAGTTCCACACGTGGAAGCTTGGAAGCCCTTTCGAAGAGGGCCTCGGTAGATATAGTCATTCCGGGGGCGATGCATCCCCCCATGTATTCGCCATTTTTTGAGATATAATCGAAGGTCGTGGCCGTGCCGAAATCTACAATTATAAGGTGATCTTTATACTTTTCAAATGCGGCAACCGCATTGACGATCCTGTCGGCGCCCACCTCCTTCGGATTGTCATAATGTATGGGCATCCCCGTCTTTATCCCGGGACCGACGATAAGTGGTTTTATCTTAAAATATTTCCGGCACAGCGGTTCAAGGACATTCAACATTGTGGGAACGACGCAGGAGATGATGATATCCCGTACTGTTTTTGAATTGACATTCACCGTCTCATAAAGGCTCATAATCAACATGCCGTATTCGTCTATCGTATGGTTGACCACTGTCCTGACGCGCCAGTCATGCAACAGCTTGTCACCATCATATAATCCGATAACGGTATGTGAATTCCCCACATCTATAACCAAAAGCATATCTAATCTCCAATCACAGTGATGTCACCCGATAAAATGCGACTTTTCTCTTCTCTCTCATCATAGAGCATAAGCGCTCCTATATTATCCAATCCCACTACCCTGCCCCGTTTTTTGCTGTCCCTGCCCCTCACCTCAATTTCCCTGCCGATTATACCGGAATATTTCATCCACCTGTCTCTTATGGAATCAAAACCCTCTGCGGTAAGCGTATGGTAGCATTTTTCAAAATAATTGTACAAACCTGCCGCGAACTCCGTACGGGAGACATGCTCTGCCGTTTCTTCCTTCAGTGATGTCGAAGACCCCTGGAGTTCCTCAGGAAAATCTAGCCTCTCCATATTAATATTGATACCGATACCCACAATGACATAATCAATTTTATCGCCCTTTGTCTTCATCTCCGTCAGGATGCCGCATACCTTTTTCCCGTCGATAAGGACATCGTTGGGCCATTTAAGTGTAACCCTGCCGGGACAGAACTCAGATATCAGTTCCGCAACCGCGACGCCCGCCATGAGTGTCATTTGAGAAGCGGACGATGGATTGACAGGGGGTTTTAAGATGATGGAAGTAAAGAGATTCTTTCCGGACGGAGAATGCCATTCCCTGTCCATACGGCCCCTCCCGCGAGTCTGACAATCGGCAATAACGACTTCACCCTCGGTTGCCCCCTTTTGAACAAGTTTTGCCGCGTAGGTGTTTGTCGAATCCACTTCCTCTAAAAAATGGATTTTTCTCCCTATCAAAAAGCCGGAAAGACGACTCTCTATTTTCTTTTCATTGAGATCCATTTCCGGATAATCACCTCTATCTTTTCACGATATAATCAAAGATATATCAGCGGCAGACGCGGAATGAGTGAGTGCGCCCACCGAGATGAAATCCACACCCGTTTCGGCTATCTCCCTCACATTTGACAATGTTACATTCCCCGATGCTTCTACCATTACCCTGCCGTTTATGAAGGAAACCGCCTCTTTCATTTCAGCTGTATTCATGTTGTCGAGCATTATTATATCGCAACCGGCGGAAAGGGCTTCCTTCACCTCTTCAAGGTTCTTTGCCTCCACTTCCACCTTTAATGTCAGGGGGATGTCATTCCGCACATTTTTCACGGCATTTGTGATACCCCCCGCGGCCGTGATGTGATTTTCCTTGATGAGGACACCGCCATAGAGTCCGGTGCGGTGATTCGATCCTCCCCCGGTTTTTACGGCATCTTTTTCCAGTTCTCTCAGGCCGGGCGTCGTTTTACGCGTATCCAGTATCTTTGCCTCTGTTCCCTTCACCGCATCGACATACCTGTTCGTTAGTGTGGCGATTCCGCACATCCTCTGAAAAATATTCAATGCCACCCTCTCAGCCGTGAGGATGTCCCGCATTGCGCCGGATATATCGGCAACAACCTCCCCTTTTTCGGCCAGCATGCCATCTTTAAAGACTGCCTTAAAATTTATATCACTGTTATAGACACGGAAAACCTCACCGAAGACTTCTATGCCTGCCACGATGGTGTCCGATTTAGCAATAGCCTTCGCTGTTCCCACCCTGTCGTCCTTGACAATAGCCAGTGTCGTAACATCACCCGAACCTATGTCTTCTCTAAGCGCATCCTCAATAAGTTTCCTCAGTTTAAACTTTTCGATCACAATACTTACCCCCTTATCGCCACAACCTTTTTCAGGGCCTCTTCCAATATAACTCTCTTATCTTTAAATTCTTCGAACCTCGATTTTTCCTTCTCTATTATCTCCTTTGACGCCTTTTCCATAAAATCGCAATTGTCCAACTTTCTTGACAGAAAGTTTATGTCTTTTCCAATTTTAGTAAGTTCCTTTTCGAGTCTTGCCTTTTCCACCTTAACATCTATAATGCCCTCTAAAAAGACATATATATTTATGGGGCCAACAACTCCTGTAGCCACGCCTTCCGGCTCTTCAACCCTGCCCTTTATGCCCAACTTCTCAAGATTGGCGAGGTCGCATATGTAATCCTTTCCGTCCGCTATCTCGGGGATAAGCCTATCGTCGGAAATGGAAATGAGTACCTTCATTTTTTTAGCAGGTGTGATATGCATTACTCCCCTGATGTTTCTGATAGAGCCGATTACGGACATTATCAGCTCCATTTTCTTTTCAGCTCCCTCATCCCGGAGGCCTTCATCCTCGACGGGGAAAGTACTAACCATGATGGAACCTTCATCTTTCGTCAGGGTCTGCCAGATCTCTTCTGTTACGAAAGGCATAAAGGGATGAAGAATCTTTATGGAGTTTATAAGTACCATAAATAATGTTTTCTGGGTTGCCTGTCTTTTTGCCGGCTCACCTTTTCCGTACAGCACCGGCTTTGCCATTTCGAGGTACCAGTCACACAATTCGTGCCATACAAACTGATAGACCTTTCCCGCGGCATCATTAAATTTATACTCATCGATGCATCTTGTAACATCCGCTGTCATCCGGTTTAGTCTTGACATGATCCATCTGTCACAGAGGGAGTAATCATCATCTCTCAGGGCGATATCTCCCTCTGTGTAATCTTCCAGGGTTATCATGGAAAATCTTGTGGCATTCCATATCTTATTAACAAAGTGCCTGTATCCTTCAATCCGCTTCTCAGACATCTTGATATCCCTGCCCTGAGCGGTAAATGCCGCGAGTGTAAAGCGGAAGGCATCGGTGCCGTATTTATCGATCATCTCCAGCGGGTCTATACTATTCCCCTTGGATTTACTCATCTTATTTCCCTTCTCGTCCCTGACGAGGGCGTGGAGATATACATGTTCGAAGGGAATGTCTTTCTGAATATAAAGACCCAACATCATCATTCTCGCCACCCAGAAAAAGATGATATCAAACCCCGTAACGAGCAGTGATGTGGGATAAAAGGTCTTCAGCGCTTCCGTCTCTTCGGGCCATCCAAGCGTTGAAAAGGGCCAGAGGCCCGAACTGAACCATGTGTCCAGGACGTCCTCTTCCTGCCTCAGGTTTGAGCTGTCGCATTTTGTACACTTCGTCGGTTCCTCGATCGCCACGATCATATTATTGCAATCGTCACAATACCACACGGGAATCCGGTGTCCCCACCATATCTGTCTCGAGATACACCAATCGCGTATGTTTTCCATCCATTCAAAATATGTTCCCTCCCATAACTTCGGGATTATCTTTGTGTCACCCTTGACAACGGCGGCGCTGGCCATCTTTGCCAGGGGTTTTACCTTCACAAACCACTGCTTAGAAACCGCAGGCTCTATTACAGTTTTGCACCTGTAACAACGCCCCACGTTGTGGACATATGCTTCTTCCTTAACCAGATAATTCCCCTTTTTAAGATCGGCTACTACATTCTCCCTGCAAACATCTCGATCCTGGCCTTCGTATACGCCCCCGTTTTCATTGATTACGGCATTTCCGTCCATTATGATCACGATTTCAAGATCCTGTCTCTCCGCCATGGCAAAATCATTGGGATCACAGGAAGGCGTTATTTTGACGGCACCGGTACCGAACTCTGCGGACACGTAATCATCGGCAATTATCGGTATCTTCCTGTTAACAAGCGGAAGGATTACACTCTTTCCGACTACATTCTTATATCTTTTATCGGCGGGATTAACGGCGACGGCGGTATCGCCGAGCATCGTTTCTGGCCGCGTCGTCGCAACGATAATGCCTCCGTCGCCTTCTGCAAAGGGATACTCTATGTACCAGAGACCACCATTTTCCTCCTCATATTCCACTTCAAGGTCCGATATGGCAGTATGACATCGCGGGCACCAGTTGACAATATAATCTCCCTGATAGATCAGGCCATCGTTATACAACCTGACAAATACTTCCCTCACGGCATGAGAAAGCCCCTCATCCATTGTAAACCGTTCCCTGGACCAATCACAGGAACAACCGAGTTTTTGCAGCTGGTTTAAAATTATGCCGCCATATCTCTCCTTCCACTGCCAGATTCTCTCTATAAATTTTTCTCTTCCTATGTCATGCCTGGTAAGATTTTCTTTTGCAAGTTCCTGTTCGACCACATTTTGCGTCGCTATCCCGGCGTGGTCGGTTCCGGGCATCCAGAGGGTATTGTACCCCTGCATTCTTTTATATCGAACAATAATATCCTGAATGGTATTGTTTAATGCGTGCCCCATATGAAGTATTCCGGTAACATTCGGAGGTGGAATTACTATGGAAAATGGTTTCCTGTCACTTTTGTCTTCCGCCCTGAAGAGGCCTTCTTCAAGCCAGTATTTATACCATCTCGCCTCAACTTCATCAGGTTCATATGATTTGGTTAATTTTTTCGCCATTGTATATCCTTGTCAAAATATTATTCTTGATGTACTCGCAAAAAGTCAGTTTTTCTCGCTTGAAGACTATTTTGGGGATGATTTCGGCGCCTGGCTAAAAATCTAAAACTCGTGCTAACGCACTCAAACAGTTAGATTTTCTTAACGCCAAACACCGCTATCATCTTTTTCCCAAAATGCTCCAATCCGCTCGAAAAAGACTTTTTACGGGATTGTCATTCTTCCCTGTTAAAAATACCTGAGTTCACCTTGCAGTTTTCTTATTATCAAAAGCGCATCGACACCAGATATCGCGCCCAGGGGAGAAAATACACCTGTCATCAGGTCTCTTGCCTGCATAATACCCCTGGTCGTTACCACCATTACTGCATTAAAGCTGGGATGATCATTCTTCAGATCGGGAAATGGAGAA
>JAUVXT010000057.1 GCA_030603465.1 Deltaproteobacteria bacterium | reverse complement strand
AAGGAATATGCAGTTGACGGTAAGGTGCCCGGAGCCGTTGTATCACCCGGATCTATGGATGAGGTATCAAAAGTCCTCGCCTATGCCCATGCTAGGAAGCTGACGGTCATACCGAGAGGAAAGGGAACCAAGATGACGATGGGAAATCCTCCTGCACGGGAGATTGATATCGTCATTTCATCGATGCGACTGAACAAAGTGACCGACTGTGATACGGGCAATCTTACGCTCTCTGCGGAAAGCGGTCTTACGCTGGGAGAGGTTCAGAAGATGCTGGCTAAAGAGGGGAAGGGATATTTCCTTCCCATTGACCCTCCTTTTACAGAAGGGGCAACACTGGGTGGAATAGTGGCCGTCAATGCCTCCGGGCCGAGCAGGTACCTGTACGGTTCGGCCAGAGATTTGATTCTGGGAATAAAATCTGTTTCGCCCGATGGCGATATCGTGGTTTACGGCGGCAAGGTAGTCAAGAACGTGACCGGTTATGATATGAACAAAATTCATATCGGGGCGCTGGGAACACTGGGCTTCATTTGCGAAGTGACCTTCAGATTGCTTCCCCTGCCCGAGGAGTCGGCCACACTGTTGATTCCCTTTAAAACCCTCGATAAAGCCGGAGGCTTCATCCGGGAGATGGTACATTCCTCGTACATACCGTCCTTTATAGAGATAATCGACGGCGCTTCCGCTTCGAAGTTTTCTGGTGTCTTAAATGTGCCGGATGGTGATGGTTATGTGGTTGCCGTAGGGTTGGAGGGGGTATCGGAGGCCGTGGAAAGACAGATATCCGATATCGGCAACATGGGAAAGGATCGCGGGGCAGTAGAAGCCATAACGCTGAAGAGAGAGGACCGTGACTCCTTCACCAAGGCCCTCAGGGACTACTCCCAGTATTTAAGTAAGGATTATTCAAATCTCATTGTGCTTAAATCAAACTTTGCTATCTCCATGTTTATGAAAATGATAGAAAAATCGGAAAGACTGGCAGAAGACGCGGGATTGAATGTGGCGAATGTCTGTCATGCCGGTAACGGCATTCTATACTCCTATCTCTTGATAGGGGATGAATTCGAGTCAAAGATTGATGCCGTCGCCGAAATGATCAAGAAACTCAGAGAAGAAGCCGTGAAATCCTCTGGTGGTCTTGTAATAGAATCAACTCCGACTCTTTTGAAGGAGAAGGTAAACGTGTGGGGGGGAATGCGAGGCGACTATGCGGTAATGCGCAGCCTGAAAGACACAATAGACCCGGAGGGAATCTTTTGCCCGGGCAGGTTTGTGGAAAGCATATAAGCATGAAGTGGGAGGAGCGGAAAAACCATGGAAAATACAGCATTACTAAGTGAAAATACCAGTGAAAATATTTACCATTGCATAAAATGCGGACTATGTCTGGCGCACTGTCCCGTTTACAAAGAGGTCCTCCTTGAAGAGGCGAGTCCGCGTGGTAAGGTACAGTTGTCAAAGTTTGTCACCGAAGGCACGCTGCCACTTTCTGAGGAGATTAAAGGGGTTCTTTTTGACACATGCCTCCTCTGTGGTTCCTGTGTCGCCAATTGCCCCAGCGGGGTACATGGAGCCAACCTTTTTTCCGGTCTCAGGTGGCGTGCCACGCAGCGTTACGGGACGAACTGGAAGAAGAAGGCATTTTTTCAGATTCTGGCAAGCAAGTGGAAGATGTCCAAGATGGCCTGGTTTGGAGCATGGGCGAGAAGGACATTCGGCGGCGCCTGGATCGAGGGTAAGATCAAAGCCGGAGCCCTTTCTGTAGACGGGATTCCTGCCCTGAACAAAAAGCCATTTTCTCAAACAATTGAGGAAGTCATCAAACCGAAGGGAGAGACGAAGGCCCGTGTCCTCTACTTTCACGGGTGCGCGACGGAATATCTCTATGGCGATATCGGGAATGCCGTTGTCGATGTGCTGCCGCGCATGGGTGTAGAGGTGAAGACGCCCAGGGAGCAGGTATGCTGCGGTCTCCCCATATTCATGTCAGGCGATAGAGATACCTCTCTCAAGTCGATACGTCTGGCGCTGGAGATATTTTCCGGAAAGGATGTGGACGCGGTAATCGTAGATTGCGCGACCTGCGGCGCGGCGCTGAAGAATGAATACCCCCATCTTCTGAAGGAACTCCACGATCTGGGAATGGATGTCACCGCCGGGGAAGTAAAGGCGGCGGAAGAGTTGGCCGCGAAGGTAAAGGATGTGACTGTCTTTATTGATGAACATAAAGACTGGCTGCCCACCCCTGAAGACACAAAGGAGAAGATTCGAGTAACCTACCATGACCCGTGCCATCTCGTGAAGGGGCAGAAGGTGAACGCCCAGCCGCGGAATATCCTGCGCGCCTTACCCAATGTAGAATTTGTAGAGATGAAGGGAGCCGATGATTGCTGCGGAGGCGGCGGGTCTTTTCAGGTCGAGCATCCCGAGACCTCTCTGAAGATTACCAGGCGCAAGATAGATAATATATACGCCACGAAGGCGCAGGTGGTGACGACCTGCTGCCCGGGATGCAATCTTACGATAGGCGATCATCTGGACAAGGAAAAGGGAATGCAGGTCATGCATCCACTGCAGCTACTTCAAAAGGCGCTTGCAGGCAGATAAGACAGAAATGGCTCCGGGAATGATCATGAGTTTGCCATATCTGCGACGGGAAACATCGCCATAAAGTCAGAGATCCGGAATAGTGGAATGATTCGTTGAAATATGGGGGAAAATGGGGTCAGGGAAAATGGGGTCAGGTCTTGCAATGCAACATTATGTCAGCCTGCTTTAATTGGTTTGTCCTCAGTGTGTTATTGCAAGACCTGACCCTTGACTTCCGGCAAGCTGGGTCATACTTTTTGAGCGAAACCCAAGTACTGAACGCTGGTGTCCTTACTTTCTTGGAGCTTCAGCCTTTGTCCCATTTCATAACGACTGATTTTTCCTTGAACTCTTTTCACGATTATTAATAGAGCAGCGGCAGGATTCTTTCCAGGCGAGATACCTTTTATCTCTTGGTTAATTAGAGTTCACTGAAAAAAGCAAAAGCTCTCACTTTACCATCAAATTACCCGTGACACGGCTTACATCAAGCAATGCTGACAACTCCCTGATCAGACACAAACGTCGTCTGATGGCGATATGACGGCACCTCAACGCTGAAAATCGCCGTATGGCCTCGTAAAGGGACAACCAAAGCACAAAAAGAGGTGGAGAAAGAGCCGCCTTCAGCAGCTTCTCCAGATTCATGACCAGGATGTTCAGGGTTATCACCGTAGCGCTGGTACCTGCTAACTTTGCCATGATGCGGCCGAGGCCGAATCTCCGTTTTCCCTGGCCGAACTTCCCTTCCACCGGGATGCGATCCAACTCGTCCTGACGAGTCAGCTGTTGTGTTGCTTTCAACTCTGCCTGGTTCTCAGGTGTTGCCTTGCGAGGACGGCCCAGTGGTGGACCGGATATTCGTATCCTGTGTTTGCGGCAGTACCTCAGGTTTTCACGATTTCGGTAAATCTTGTCGACATGCACCGATTCCGGATACATATCGAATCGTTTATGATATCTCTTAATGATCTCAATAAGATCAATACCTTCATTGAAGTTGTCCCAGCTAATCCGTTCTGTAAAGGCATAACCATCGACAAGACTGATGGAAAGCTTGGCGCCAAACTCGGTATCTGCTACGACTTTGCCTCGCTTGATCGGACGAATATGAGGCTGGGAGATACTGATGATCCGATCGTCAATGCGGTGGGTCTTGCTTTCATACATGATCTTCTGCTGTCGGTAGACTTCACGGATGACCAAAAGGTTGCGATACTGACGGGCAGGAAGTGTCGTAAGCGGTACGTGACCGGTCAGGGTGTCGATATGTCCAAGATCCCGACGGAGGTACCGCAGTTGTTGTCCGATAGCTTTGCGTACTTTTTTGCGACCAGGCCGTTTGCTACGGGCCACGGCAAGGTATTGTTTGCGGGCCTTCTTTCGGTAGGTTCGCGGCTTGGAAGCTCTTTCCGTACGGGCATGGTGGAGGGTGTCTATGATCTGCTCCGCTTTCTCTCTGGCTTTGTTCAGAAGGTTCAGGTCGGTAGGATAGGCCACATCCGCCGGGGTGCAGGTGGCATCAACGAGCAGCTTGCCCTGATTCTTTATCTTTTCTTCCGGCTGCTTCTGGTTGTCTCTCTGCCCGGAGATGGTGTCGTCCGGGGGAGTGTCATCGGTGAAACAAGAATCATTGGCTTTTTTGAGCTTTGCCTGAACTTGGGCAGTTGCAATCGCCTCGTTGATTCGATCCACTGCCTCAGCGGAAAGACGCTTGCGGAAATAGACCAGTTGGGACGGATCAAAGGGCGCTTCCTTCTGAAACTCCTTCAAACCAATGAAGTACTGAAGATATGGGTTCTCCGTGATCTGGGCCACGGTCTCTTCATCACTCAGTCTGAGTCGCTCCTTGATCAGCAATGATCCAAAGGCCATGCGGGCCGAATGGGCTGGGGCTCCAAAGTCGCAGTGTAACTGCGATGTGTAAATCTCTTCTACCAGTCCCCAGGGGATCAGCTCGGATAATTTGACCCAGCGGTTGTCTCCCCTCAGATGACCACTGAAGGGCAAACAAAAGTCATCAAATGAAAGTTGTCTGACATTGTGTCGATACATCGCTGCTCCATGTGCAAGGTTTTTGGCGCCCATCGATCATTTTCCGGGCATCAATTACCCCGAAATATACACGTAACCTGTTATATTGTCAAGACATTTTACTTTTTCAGGAAGCCCTAATTAGCCCATTATTTCGCAATATTTCAATCAAATTTTCGGGTTTGACAAATTTATTCCATGCATGAGACCCGGGTTGTTCCCATGCTGTAAATTTCCATTCCTGGGCGATTTTAATGGCCAACAGATAAGACTTAAACGTTCGGTTGATCGTATCATAAAAGAACACACCCCTAGGTTTCATTACGCGGGATATTTCGCAAATCACCCTTTCCAGATCGTTTACATGTTCAAGCACGTCGCAACAAGCCACAAAGTCAAAACAATTATCTACCAGCGGGAGGTTTTCTCCGTATCCGTCCAAATACCTTATAACTAAAGAATTTTCAGCAGCATGTTCCCGGGCCGCTTTCAGCAGAACGGGTGAAGGATCTATCCCCGTTACGTCAAATCCAATTTTGGCAAACTCTTCTGATAAAAATCCTCCTCCACATCCGACATCAAGGAGAGTTTGAGGGACGTCTTCCTTAAAGAATTTTTCACGGATGATACGATTGAAGTAAGCAAACCGGACAGGATTTACCACGTGTCTCAGAAAAGCGTATGAGTTGTCATCACCTTGACCCCACCAATCTTGGTTTTCCTTAAAAAAGATGTCATTATTATTTGGCATTAAACAAACCTTCTGTTTTCATATCGTAGCCAGCATAACGTTGCGAATCAGGCGCGAGGCTTACGAGTCGCCTGCATTCGTCTTGTTGGGATTTCAGTTGATTACAATCGTCGAAGCTCCCATCTACCGTTCACAAGCTGCCTTGTGGCTAAGTGCAGGCATTCTGGGAGTTTTAGCCTATCGCGAAGACCGAGCAAAACCTCTCCGAAGCGTTGCGGGTCCTGCAGGTCATCATTCTTCACGGCATGCCGCAAATGTTCAAATAGCTCAAGAGCATCTGTATCGGAGTCCATAAAGCGAGTTAGAAATTCCTCGGAGAGTCGACGCTGGTTGGGAGTCAAGCAGCTATTGAATACATCGCGGGAAAGATCAGCTAATCGCAGTCGCCAAGCGGTAGCCAGTGGACGAGATATATTTGGGACTCCTTGAACAAGGCGAATGGTTCCCTGTTTAATGTCTTTCCGTATCTCCCTGTAAAAAACTTCACTAACGGGCCTTTGCCCTGTGTCCTCAAATAACCGATGAAGGACGTAGGTGTCGTCGACCGCGTCACGTATGCGCTTAACTGCGTCCTGAACGTCGGCAGTGACAACCGAATCATTGGTTGGCCATGCCCCCCAGGAGAGGAAAGTTGTCTATGAACTGCATACGTATGTGGATGAGCTCATGAGCTATGTCAACAATCTCGTCCGCTGTGACCTTATATCGAATTTCAGCTTGTTGTGCTGTGTCACAGAAGTCCATGTAACCGCACTCAGCCAAGCTATTGTCGCGGATGAAAGAAACCGGCACGCGAGCGGATACCAGTTGGTGCAAGCTGTCAGCATAGTTTGTTTTAAATTGGTATGTCATATCACTATCCCAACGATTGGCATCACCGGCGTGAATGGAGCACAGCGGAATTCCCGTCCGTGTGCATGCCATGGTTATGTGGTCAGAAACTCACATCCTTTAAATAAGGCATTAAGTTGAACGGGCGCATGCTCGCCTGATTCAATATGATACTTGTTAACGCGTAAAAGAGCAGCAACGGTCTTGTGGTATGACTTGCCATGACCCTCGATCCGGCACTAGGCAAAGCGGAGAACATACCATCTCCTCCTTGATTTAGAATCACTCCCTTTTCAAGTATACAAATCGAGCCAATTCTCTGATGAACTTCGTCGCTGCCCTGAATTGAGTTTAGGTTGCTAAGTACGGAGTCGATGCCTGCAGAATCAAATGCGAACACGAAATAGTGTAGCGGCCAATGATCCCATTCCATTCCATATAGGGAATGAGTATGAATAATCGCACCTTTTTCTTCAAAGTACGCCTTCTTAACAAGCGACTTGGCACTCCGCATGTTTTCGTAGGCTTTTCCCAGTTCTGTTTTGTCCAAAAAAGCCTTCACCTCAACTACGGCGTAGGCACATTCCACAGGAATTACCCTTATCTCAGCAGATTCATAAAGAATTGGCGTCTTGGCAGAATCAGCAATAATGACATCCAGTTGCCGGGACTGCCCACCCTGAGAATCAACGAGCAATCCAGTAGTAATATCCAAAGTCCTTGGCAGATAGTGCCTTAAGAACCTTCTTACCGCCTCCTCGTTTGCTCCGCCTTTCAAACCAGCATGAGAAAGGGATTTCTGTGCTTTGGCGAAATCGCTTTTCATTTGGTTCGAGACTTCGTCAAATATTCCCTTGAGGTCCATCTATTCTATCCTTTTTCACATAACGCGCTGCGGATCAGGAGCAAGACCGGAGGCAAACTTGTTTGCCGACGGGATTGACTGCTGCATTCGCTGGTTGTGAGGCGCTTCGCGCCGAACAGCCAGTGGATGAAATCCGCAGCGCGTTGTACCGGGCGCGAAGCGTCCGGTACAACACGAGCATAACCGGTGTTTTTCGCGCAACGAAAAACATCCGCGTTAATGCACATGTTAGGCGGTGCGCAACTCTCTCGGTTGGACCTCAATCTCTGATCTGGGACACCCCCCACAAGGTCTCTCAGTATATCCCAGGAATCAACCGATAGCGCACGCGTTGTGCATAATCTCGATAGCCCGACAATTCTTCCTGTAAAGTCTGGTCTTCAAGTGCGGTTCTAATCACCCCGATGATTGCTGCTACAGCCGCAGGTATCAGAGTCCATACCGAACCCAGAGCAAGAACAATACCGAATAGTGGAAGCATACTTCCGGCATAACCTGGATGCCGTACAAACCGGTACGGACCAGTATCACACACCAAATGCCCTCGATCTGTCTGAATACGTACCACACTGGAAAAGAACCGGTTCTCTGCCAAGGCCCATGCAGCGAAGGCATAACCGAACGCGATAAAACTGAATCCTACCACGCTGAGCCATAGCGGAAATTCGGGGGACCAGTTGAAGCGATGGTCCAACCCTGCCACAATGACCATAGGGAACACGACACTCACCGCCATCAGTGGAGCAAGCACTTTATCCCAGGCCTTTGCGTTTTGGATATTTTCAATATTTTGTCTTTCGACTGTTAATCCGGGATGTCGTTTTTCCGCCCACATGCGCCCACCAATACCAGAGGCCAAGATCAGCATGGAATATAGCCACGCCTGCCACCAGCCGAGGTCCCCACCGCATATAAATAAAATCAGCGGGATTAGGAGATACACCACAACTAATCTGATCCACTGGCGAGGAGATACTGTTTGAGCTGCCTCTTTACTAACCTTTTTCGCTGACATGTCATTCTCCAAAATAAAATGGATTTGAGTGTATGCCTAACGTAAAGCTGAGTGGCTGGGCAACGATAACCGAAAAACTATGATAAAGGTAAAAACTACCGGACAAATACTGCCTTTAAAAGCGGCACGGCTTTGCCCAGTCCATCTTAAGCGCCTGGTTATCTGCTCATTGACATCTTTGCAAAGTACCCGACCTAATATCTTGCCATCACCTTTAGGAAAAAAAATAACAAGAAAATAATAAAGAAAATAAAAAATAAGGCATCCCCAATACCGCTTTTAAAAAGAATTACTATAAACAAAATAAAAACGATTATTAAAGGAGGAATAATTCTTTCATAAAGCCACCTATCCTGAATTTTTTCTACACAAATGTGATCATCGTATTCTCCGTCAAAAGACGGATTAGCACGTGATCCTTGAACATGCCGCACAATTATTTTAAATACCATCCCGTTATTCTTTGCATATTCTTTAGCCGCATTAAATTTTGCAATATTTCTTGGCTCAGAAACTTCTTTCATGACTTTAATTTCAACTAATTTTTTCATCCCATTTGCGTACTGTATAAGAACATCAGGAATGTAGTTTGAGCTTTTGCTATTGTAATAATACGGTATTTTACATGGTTCAGGCAAATACGAAATTACATCTGCATCATTATCAAGTTCTTTAAAATATTTTAATTCAATGGGAGACCGACATAATCCACCTTTAGTAGGTATTTTATTTGAGCGATAAAATATTGGGTAATCATCTTTATATTTCATAGTTTGTAATTAACAGATAACAAGTGATTATGCTGATATGGATATCATCATCTTTGTAATAATATCCGCCTTTTTAAATGGCATGTGATTTCGTAACTGGCAATTTTTTCTTCAGGGAGCCCCCCTTTTTTCATTCCCTCGTTTCACATAACGGCATTGTGGGGGAAATGGGGTTAGGTCTTGCAATGCAACATTACATCAGCCTGCTTTAATTGGTTTGCCCGCAATGTGTTATTGCAAGACCTGACTCTTGACTTCTACCCCGGTTACACCAGCCGATACACACAAAAACCCCCGCATCTCTTTTAAGAATACGGGGTTTGTGTTTTTAGTCAGATCATAATTCCCTCTTTTTTGACATTAAAGAATTAAGACTCCGAACTTGATTCATGGTTATGATTTACATAACATGCTAACTTTCGTCCTGATGTAACGTTCATTACATTAAAAGTCAAGGATTTAATTGATAGAAGGGTCGTTTTGATATCGCATCTATATCTTCACAATATGGCATGATCTTCATTATTGCCTTGACATAACAGGATATTTTTGACATATCCAGACACCGGAAAACCAGATTTTTCAAAAAGAAAAGCGAAGCAGGGTGGTAACCGTTAAGCGGTTGCCCTTCGTCCGCTGATGTATGTTGAAGAGACATTCGTGGATTGGATGCGATGACTGACTCCAACAGAGATCAAAAATTGACCCCGCATGATATGATTTCACTAAAATTCGAGAGAGGTAATTACGGACAATGAAAGAGAGAAAGTTACTGATGATTCCCGGTCCAATCGAGTTTGCACCGGAAGTGATGCAGGCCATGGGGACGGCGCCAACCAGCCACGTTGCCCCCAATTTTATCGAGGTTTTCGGGCAGGCGCTGGAAAGGATGCGTGAGGTGTTCCTCTGTCCCAGCGGACAGCCATTCATCATGGCGGGGTCGGGCACTCTGGCAATGGATATTGCCGCTTCCAATCTCATAGAACTCGGTGACAAAGCGCTGGTGGTGAATACCGGACACTTTAGCGACCGTTGTGTTGATGTTTTGGAAAGATACGGCGCCGTTGTAACACAGGTAAATGCGCCAGCCGTCGGCGGCGCACCCACGCTGGAAGAGGTTGAGGCCGCCCTGAAGGAAAATAATTACAAGGTTATGACCATTACCCATGTCGATACATCCACCGCCGTTGGCGCCGACGTAAAGGGTTTTGCCAGACTGGGACGTGAGAATGGTGCGCTGGTAATCGTAGATGGTGTCTGTGCGGTTGCGAGCGAAGAGATGAGGATGGAGGAATGGGGCATCGATGTGTCGCTCACCGCCTCCCAGAAGGGGATCGGCGTGCCGCCGGGCCTGGCGCTGGTAATGGCGAGTCCAAAGGCAATGGATGCCTTCAAGAATCGCAAGACGCCGGTGGGTAGTTATTACGCCGACTGGACCGAATGGCTCCCAATAATGGAGGGTTACGAATCCAGGCAGCCGAGATACTTCGGAACACCGGCGGTGAACCTGGTATGGGCCCTCAATATAAGCCTTGGTCAGATCCTTGAGGAGGGAATGGATAATCGCTTTGCCCGGCATTGCCGATATAGTGAAGCTTTCAAGGCGGCGATCACCGCCCTGGGAATGAAGCAAGTGCCGGTAAGCTCCGATAACGAAGCCACCACACTGACCGCTCCTTATTATCCCAATGGAGTGGACAGTGGCGTATTGAAATATGTAGAGGAAGCTGGTGTCATACTGGCCGGCGGACTTCATCCAGCCATAAATACAAAATACTTCCGCGTCGGTCACATGGGCGTGGTGAGTACATCAGACATCCTGGCAACGGTGGGCGCCATCGAAAAGGGATTGAGCCAGGTGGGATACAAGTTTGAGCCTGGAGCAGGGTTGGCCGCCGCGCAGGCATCTCTGCGTGATGGAAAAGGTGTATAAAAAATCAAGAGGAGATCTTTTAGATATCCCCATAGAGTAAATAAAGAACGGCTTGAACGTGGCCGGATTCTCTAATCCGAGACGTCCCTGAGCCCGCCTTCCGGGCGGGATCAGTGGGCGTAATACAATGACCGGGTACCGCTTTCTACCCCTTCGCCAGCGGAATCGCGTAGGGTCCTTCCTCTATGAAGGCCATAGAGGGTTTCTTCCCCTCAAATTTAGGGTGATTAGCCGCATAGATCACGGCGTTCTGGAACATTGCCTGTGCCTTTTCTCTTATGGAACCGAATTCGGTGTTTCCGTCAATGAATTCATATCCGCTGATTCCCGGCAGAATGCTGGAATCCTCTTCCGGTATCTGGGCCGAACAGAAGATCAGGCCGTCATTCCCCACTTTGCGTACAGGTTTCCCCCACATTTCAGGTTCCCACTGATCCTTTGTGAATACCCAGTCGGGATGCCTGAGAATGGATATGTAGGCATCGGGGCCGAGAATTTTAAAGAGATGGAGCAGTGTCTTATATTCCCGCGACCCGATGGGTTCCACGTCGACGGTATTTGAAACCATAATGATAAAGCCCTTATCCTTGACTGCCGGCATAGCGCATACCGCCGATTTAACACTCTGGTAGTGATCCCGTCCGACATAACCGCCGTGTGTCAGTACGATATCATAGGGCTCATCTATGGGGATCTGGACAAAGGATTTCATGGCTTCAAAGGCCTTCATGTGCGCTTCCACGAGATCGCCTGCATAGACGCCGGTAATGCTGAGGTTGTTGTCGAGGGTTGTGCTTATCATAAAATCGACCCCCACGGTCTGGGCTACTTCTAAGGCCTCTTCGTGGC
>JAUVXT010000235.1 GCA_030603465.1 Deltaproteobacteria bacterium | reverse complement strand
AGATTCCATCCCACGCGCCCTATCAGGAGGACCGGTTCGTAAGCTCCTTCCTCTACATCTCCCGTTCCATAACCAACAATTACACTGTATTCGGTGTTAGAACGGCCCGCGTTGACGAGGCTTTCTGATTCGGCTGCGTTTGCATGAGAATATACAGATACAATGAGTAAAACAGCAACTGATACAACTGGTAAAATCTTTTTTAAGTTCACTTTGACCCCCCTCCGGCCTTCTCTTTCACGACTTTAAAGACCTCTTCCACTGTGATTTCTCTCATACATTCTCCTGTTTCGCATTTCTTCCGGAAGCAGGGGCTGCACTCCATTTCTCTGCGGATTATGGTATGACCCTTACCGTATGGACCCGTTCGCATGGGATCGGTAGGGCCAAAGAGCGCCACGGCAGGGGTTCCCACCGCCGCCGCTATGTGCATGGGACCCGAATCGGTTGTCACCAGTAGCGTGGATAATCCGTATAAATATGCCAGGTCTTTGAGAGATGTCCGGCCTTCCAGGTTTATAGCTGTTTGTTTCATGAAAGATTGAATTTTTTCAATCTTTTCCCTGCCATTTCCTCCCGTAAAGACAACCTTTATCCCCAGTTCTGTGACGATCCTGTCGGCCAGCCGGGCAAATTTTTCGTCCTGCCAGAGCTTTGTCTCCCAGAATGCTACGGGATTTATTGCCACAAAAGGCTCGTTAATGTCAATGTGATTCGCATTGAAAAGCTTCTCAACCCTCTTTTTGCTTTCTTCCTCTATGGAAATGATAAATTCCGGGTTTCCGGTTTTGCCACCCAGGTGACGAATGAAGTCGAGATAGCGGTCGACCGCATGCTTTCCCATGTTCTCGTATATCTTTTCGTTGTAAAAGAGACCGCTCAATTCCTGCATGCTGTCATATCCCAATTTCCTTCTGGCGCGACTGAGATGAACAATGACGGCGCTTTTAAAGAGTCCGTGAAAATCTATCGCCAGGTCGTATCTGCGATCCTTCACCGTTTTGATGAAGGATCGGATTTCCCGCGTCGTTTTTTTCAGGGAGCGCAGGCCTTTCAGGCTTTTTATCCAGCGTTTTCTATGGGATATAATGACCCTGTCAAGATGGGGATGATTTTTAATAATATCCGCGGCGGATTCTTCCACAACCCAGGATATGTGGGCATCGGGATAGAGGTTTCTGAGAGCGGAAAGCGACGGCAGAGTATGTACCACATCACCGATGGCGCTCAATTTTATTATGAGAATATTCACCGGTTTTGATCCTTCATTATCCATTTTACCGCATCCAGGATATCGGAAGCTATATAAACCGCCTTGTCCGATGCATCGACATTATTTCCGTATCCCGTTCTGACAAGTATGCCCATGACACCGGCGCCGCTTGCGGCTTCTATGTCTTTCGAATTATCTCCGATCATGTAGGATGAAGAAAGATCGATATTGAGCTCCGCTGCCGCCTTCAGAAACATGCCCGTTTTGGGCTTCCTGCAATCACATTGCCTTGTGTATGCGCCGTTCCCTTCGGTGGGATGATGGGGGCAATAATAAAAACGATCGATGCAGGCGCCTTTCTCTCCGAGCATTTTATTCATCCGGTTATGGACGATTTCCGGGAACTTTTCATCAAAGAAGCCTCGTGCCACGCCCGACTGGTTCGAAATAACGACGGCCCTCATTCCCGCCCTGTTTATCAAGCCTATCGCCTCATAGCTGAAGGGAAATAGTCGCAGGTCTTCCAGCCTCTTGAGATACCCCACCTCTTCATTGATTGTTCCGTCTCTGTCTAAAAAGACAGCACTGACTTTTTCCACTCACTATCTCCCGACCTATTGACTAAAATCGTTGAGCTGAACGGCGAGTTCATATAACATTAAATTCGGTTCTTTCGTAATAAAGCTGTTAAGCATAAATTCCTTTGAACGGTCATTAAGATGGTTTTTGCGAATAAATCCTGGCGAAGCGGAAGAAAAGCGATTCCAACTGTCTGAGCCCGGAGGGCGAGTTTTGGGATCGCCTGTAGCAAGCCCTGGATTTATCAAAAAGCATCTTAGACAAGCGAAAAGGTGTTTATGGTGCAGTTTATCTGTTCAGAAGCAGCTTTTCTGCCGCGCCGTACACATCGTCGACACCTATCATCTCCATGCATCTGAAATCGGTGGGACACACCTTCTTCAGGCATGGACTGCATTCAATATCATGATGGATAATAATACTCTTTTCCCCTGCCGGCGGTGTCGTAATGGGATTCGTGGAACCAAAAATGGCCACGAGAGGAATATCCAAAGCTCCGGCAAGGTGCATCAATCCTGAGTCATTTGTAATAAAAAGTTTACATTCGGAAATGAGCGCAACGGCCTCTTTAAGGGATGTTTTTCCTGCAAGGTTTATGATGCGGTTTTTGGAAAACCCCTGAACCGATTCCGCCCTTTCTTTGTCGCCCTTGCTTCCGAGAAGGATTATTTGTGCAGAAAAGTCGTCAACGAGTTTGTCTCCCACGGCGGCAAACCGTTCGGGAAACCACATCTTGGCCGGTCCGTAGGTTGCTCCGGGCGCCATGCCTATGAGAGTGTCGCCCGGTGTTATATGATGACGACTAAAAATATCCTGAGAAATTTCTCTGAACTCATCCCCTGTCTGCAACCGGGGTTCTTCCCCTGCCGGTTGAAATCCCAGGGATTTCAGCATCTCGAGATAATAGTGGATCTGGTGTATTACCCTGATCTCTTTTGTTCTCTGTACCGAATGCGTTAGAAGAATCCCCCTTCCGTCAGAGTTATATCCCGCCCTTATGGGTATCCGCGCAAGCCATGCGATAATGGCGGCTTCTACTGCGTTCTGGAGTAGAATGGCCATTGCGAAATTTCTTTCTTTCAACTGGCCGGCAAGCCTGAATTTCCCCGTTATTCCGTCATGAATACCCGGTGATTGGAATTCTATTACCTCATCGATATCGGGAGACATGCGGTAGATCGTTGCCACCCACGGTTTTGCCAGTACCGTTATCCTGGAGTGAGGAAGGGTATCCCTGATCGCGGATATGGCGGGCAGTGTCATTATGACATCACCGATCCAGTTAGTTCCCCTTATCAGTATAGGTTCTCTAGTATCGAAGGGGATTTTTTTTGAACTTCTTACCTTCATTCATCCTTCTATCTGTGTTTTTTTTGTCTTCCATCGCTGATGGAGCCAGAAATATTGATCCGGGTATTTTCTCACCATATCTTCGATGATATCGGTAAATTTTTGCGTGTTTTCAAAGAGGTCTTCTTCAGTGTTGTCTGTCTTTGTAATCTCAACCTCTTCTCTTATGATTATTCTGTATTTCCCCGTTGTTTCCTTTACTATAAAGACCGGCACTACCGCCGCCCCTGTCTGAAGGGCCAGCGCTGCAAATCTCTTTGTCGTCGACGCGGGTCTTCCGAAAAAGTTCACGAAGACACCCTCGCGCCATGATACATTCTGGTCGATCAACACGCCGATCGTTTCATTTTCTTTGAGGAGTTCAACAATCCTCTTTGAAGCCCCTCCTTTTGGAATTACCTTATGCCCCGTATGACTTCTGAACCATGCCACAAAGTTTTCGAGTACAGGGTTGTCCAGTGCGCGGTAGATTACATGTACCTTTATGCCTTGCAGGCCCACACATACACCGCCAAGCTCCCAGTTTCCGAAATGGGCCGTATAAAAAAGTATTCCTTTCCCCTTTGAAAGGGCCCTCTCGTAATTATAAAGTCCTTCGAACTCGACCCAGTCGCACATATTTTCCGGAGTAAGGGATGGTGTTTCGAAGAATTCTGCTAATGTAACTCCCAGATTTAAATAGACTTCCTTCGCGATTCTGGTGATTTCAGGAAGACCCTTTTCGGGGAAGGCGCATGTCAGGTTGTGGAGGGTTATTATCCTGTGCTTCTGGGAGAAGTGATATAAAATCAACATGAACCCTTTAAAAAAAAACCTTCTCCAGGTCAGGGGAACAGAACCGAAGAGGATCAGTATCGTCCTTGTGGTCAGCGTCTTTTTCATACCTTTATTTTTGTATCCTTATAAAAGATTTCATCGGGTAGCTTTACGACTCTGTCAGTTTCGCAAGAAGATATTCTTCAAATTTCCCGGGTGGCGCTATCGCCATTTC
>JAUVXT010000188.1 GCA_030603465.1 Deltaproteobacteria bacterium | reverse complement strand
TTTTCGTTTTCCCGCGGGACAATGACTGTTTTAATGTTGCCCCTGTGCGCCGCTAACAGTTTTTCCTTTAATCCCCCTATCGGCAGGACACGGCCCCTCAGTGTAATTTCACCCGTCATGGCAAGATCACTCCTCACCTTCTTCTTGAGAAACGATGAAGCTATCGATGAAGCTATCGCAATTCCTGCAGATGGACCATCCTTGGGTATTGCGCCTTCCGGCACATGGACATGTATATCCGATTTTTCATAAAAGTTGTCATCAAGCCCCAGCTCGGCTGCCCGGGATCTTACATATGTCAACGCAGCCTGCGCCGATTCCTGCATAACATCTCCAAGGTTTCCGGTCAGTATAGGCTTTCCCGTGCCACGCACCACCGAAGATTCTATCGTAAGAAGCTCTCCTCCCACCTCCGTCCACGCGAGCCCTACCGACAATCCTACCTTATCTTTCCCTTCCGTCTCTCCAAATCTGAACTTCGGCACACCCAGGTACTTTCCCAAGGATTTCGATGTTATCTTAATTATTCTCTTAGCGCCGTTTGTGACAATTTTTCTCGCTACTTTTCTACAGACGGAGGCGATCTCTCTCTGAAGGTTCCTGACACCCGCCTCTCTAGTATAGCTTTTGATTATACTGCGCAGAGCCCCCCCGCTGAACGATATATTTTGTTTTTTCAGGCCATTTGCTTCCATTTCTTTGGAAACAAGGTACCTCTTTGCAATATTCAGTTTTTCAGGCTCTGTATATCCGGCAATTCGTATGACCTCCGTTCTGTCCTGAAGTGCCGCCGGGATTGTCTGCAATACGTTGGCCGTCGTTATAAACATAACATCTGAGAGGTCGTAATCCACTTCAAGGTAATTATCATTGAAAGCGAAATTCTGTTCCGGATCAAGTACTTCCAGTAGAGCCGAAGCCGGATCTCCCCTGAAATCAGAACTCAGCTTATCGATTTCATCGAGGCAGAAGACCGGATTATTTGAACCTGCCTTTTTCAGCAGTTGTATGATTTTCCCCGGCATGGCCCCGATATAGGTTCTTCGATGTCCTCTGATTTCAGCTTCATCTCTCAGACCACCAAGTGATAATCTGACGAAATCCCTGTTTGTCGCCCTGGCAATCGATTTTGCCACCGAGGTTTTACCTACTCCCGGAGGACCCACCAGACATAGGATAGAGCCTTTTTTCTTCTCTGCCAGTATCTGTACCGCAAGGTATTCCAGAATCCTTTCCTTGACCAGTTTCAACCCGTAGTGATCTTCCTCTAAAACCGCTTCCGATTCCTTAAGACTGTTTGTCGTCTCCTTCTTTTCATTCCAGGGCAAAGCCAGTATCCAGTCTATATAATTTCTTACAACTGTTGATTCCGCCGACATGGGAGCCATCATCTTCAGCTTCTTAATCTCTTTTTCGATCTTTTTTTGCGCCTCTTCTGTTAACTTTTTTTCCTCCAGCTTCTTTGTGATTTCCTGTATCTCATTCTTTATACTATCTTCTTCCCCCATCTCCTTTTGGATGGCTCTCATCTGTTCATTGAGGTAGTAATCCTTCTGGGTCTTCTCCATCTGCCCTTTTACGCGTTTTCTTATCCGCCCCTCCACTTCAAGAATTTCAATTTCAGCCTCAATCATGCCATATATCTTCTCGAGTTTGTCGGCCACATTATCCATCTCCAGTATCTTCTGTTTCTCTTCCAGCTTTATCTGGAGGTGTGATACCGATATATTGGCAAGCTTCGCCGGATCGCTTGAAGTTGACATGGAACCTATCATCTCCGGAGGAACCTTCTTGCTCAGTTTAGCATACTTTTCTAACGCCTCGGTAACATTCCTCATCAATGCTCTGATTTTGATCTCGTCTTCCGAATTCACACTATCTTTCCGTTCCTGAACATTCACGATGAAGAAATCTGAATTTGGTATAAATTCCTTGATCAGGCCCCGCTTCTTTCCTTCAACAAGTACTTTCACCGTATCGTCAGGAAGTCTTAGAAGCTGGATGATTGTTCCGATCGTTCCAACATTGTAGATATCATCTTCCCCGGGGTTATCGTTTTCCGCTTCCTTCTGGGCGGCAAGAAAAATCTCCTTTTCGTACTTCATGGCGGATTCCAGGGCAGTAATCGATTTTTCTCTCCCCACGAAAAGCGGCAAAATCATATGGGGAAATACAACCACATCTCTCAGTGGAAGTAATGGCATCACTAATTTTTCATCTTCTTTTTCTTTATTTATATTCAACATGCAATTGTCTATCCTGTTTTTTCTTGCTCTTTATCTTCCGCATTCTCATTCTTTGCTTCATAAACGAGAATTGGAATTTCTCCGTTCATTACCACATCTTCGTTTATCAAACATTCCCTAACGCCTTCTCTGGAGGGAATATCGTACATTATGTCGAGCATGATGTTTTCCATAATTGCGCGTAGTCCGCGTGCGCCCGATTTTCTCTCTGCAGAAAGATGTGATATTTCTTTCAGGGCTCCATCTGTAAAGGTAAGCTTAACATCTTCAAGTTCAAACATTTTCTTATACTGTTGAACTATGGAATTTTTAGGTTCTACAAGTATCTTCACGAGGTCGTCCTCGGTCAAATCATATAGAGTGGCTATAACGGGGAGGCGACCGACAAATTCCGGTATCAGTCCATATTTCAAAAGATCTTCCGGTTGAATATCCGACAGTATTTCACCGATATTTCTTTCATTCTTACTCTTGATATCGGCTCCAAAGCCCATGGAACCGATACCGATTCTCTTTTCAATGATTTCACCCAATCCGTTAAACGCGCCGCCGCATATGAATAGTATATTGCTCGTATCCACCTGTATAAATTCCTGCTGCGGATGTTTCCTCCCTCCTTTTGGAGGTATATTCGCTAGGGTACCCTCTATTATTTTCAAAAGGGCCTGTTGAACCCCTTCGCCGGATACATCTCTTGTTATCGAAAGATTTCCCTCTTTTCTCGAAATCTTGTCAATTTCATCTATATAGACAATGCCGCGTGATGCCTTTTGCACATCGTAATCGGAATTTTGTAAAAGACTCAATATAATATTTTCAACATCTTCACCGACATATCCCGCCTCAGTCAGCGTGGTGGCATCTGCTATCGTAAAGGGAACATTCAGCATTCGCGCCAGTGTCCTGGCCAAAAGTGTCTTTCCTGACCCGGTGGGCCCTATAAGCAGAATATTGCTCTTTTGAAGTTCAACGCCGTCACTGCCTATATCCGAAAATATCCTCTTATAATGATTGTAAACCGCCACCGCCAGTGTCTTTTTTGATTTTTCCTGTCCTATAACATATTGATCGAGAAACTTTTTGATTTCCTTGGGTTCCGGTATCTCATCAGCCAGACCCTGAATTCCAGGTACTTCTTCCTCCTCTTCTACAATACACCGGCACAGCTCTATGCACTCATCACATATGTAGGCGGAAGGTCCCGCCACAAGCTTCCGCACTTCATTCTGCGTCTTTCCGCAAAATGAGCACACAAGCATTGTATCTCCGGTCTCACTTGTTCTGCTTTTTTTACTCATGATTATCTCCCGGTTTCTTGCCCAGATCCCTCTTCTCGATCACCTCATCTATTATTCCATATTTCATGGCCTGTTCACTTGTCAAGAAATAATCCCTGTCGGTATCCTTCTCTATTTTTTTGAGGGGCTGGCCTGTATGCTTAGCCAGTATTTTATTCAGGTCTTGCTTCAAGCGCAATATTTCCTTTGCCTGGATACCGACATCGGAAGCCTGTCCCTGAAAACCTCCCAATGGTTGATGTATCAGTATACGTGAGTTGGGCAGCGCAAATCTTTTTCCCTTTTCACCCGCTCCCAGAAGCAATGCTCCCATGCTCGCCGCCTGTCCCATACAAAAAGTGCAGACAGGTGGTTTTATATATTGCATCGTATCATAAATTGCCAATCCCGAACTTACAAGTCCACCAGGTGAATTCAGGTAGAAAAATATTTCTTTATCGGGATCCTCTGACTCCAGATAAAGCATCTGAGCTATAATAAGATTGGAGACTTCGTCATCAATTGCCGTTCCGAGGAATATAATTCTGTCCTTCAACAGCCTGGAATATATATCGAAGGCCCTTTCTCCCCTGCCGTCTTGTTCAATTACCATCGGAATTAGAGTCATCTACTTCGTCTCCTTTTCCCCTTTTTTCTTCTCTACTATTTTAATATCGGCATTTCCCACAACATAATCAAGCGTTTTTTGATTTACTGTTTCTTCTCTGATGCTTTCTTTCAGGTCATCCTTTTTTGATGCTTCGATACCGCTTTTTATTTCTTTCAGCCTTTCTTCCACTTCTTTTTCGTCGCACACGATCGATTCTTTTTCAGCAATCTTACTCAGAAGAAGGGATGCCTTAACCGTTTTTTCCGCCTGATCTTTAAAGTTGTCATGCATGTTTGAACTGACCTTGAAGGCCTCCTCAGGTTTCATCCCGTTATTTATCAAGTGCTTCTGGGCGTTCAGCATCATCATGTATATCTGTCTTTCCACAAAGATCGAAGGAACTTCGAAGTCATTCTTCTCTAATAGTCTTTCTATTACCTGATTTTCGACTTCGGCTTTTACCTTTATTTCTTCTTCCTGCTCAATAGATTTTTTAACATCTTCCTTTAGATCTTTTATTGTCTCATACTTCTCAAAGTTTTTAACGAAGTTTTTATCCAGTTTGGGCAGAATTCTTTCCCTGATGTCTTTTATGTTAACAGTGAATACACCCTCTTTGCCTGCAACTTTTTTGATATGAAACTTTTCAGGTAATGTAACCGCAACCTCTTTTTCCTCTCCCTTTTTGACACCTATAAGTTGTTCCTCAAAATCCGCGAACAATACCTTTGAGCCTATCTGGAGGGTATAATCTTCTGACGAAAGCTCTTTCTGAACCTTTTTATCAACCTTTCCTGTAAAATCTATCGTAACAAAATCACCCTCTTTAATAGCCCGGTCTTCCGTTATCTCTTCCAGCGTGCTGTACATCTGACGGATCTGCTCGATTTTGTCTGTCACATCGTGCGCAGTTACCTTGATATTTCTCTTTTCTATTTTAAGACCGAGGTAATCTTTTGCCTCGATTACCGGTTCCACTTCTACCGTTGCCGTAAATTGAAAATCTTTATTCGTTTCTATTCCTTTTTGGTCAATTGTCGGCTGGTCTACCGGCATTATACCATTTTCTTTGATAGCATCGGAATAATATCTTGTAACCAGAGTTGATACCGCTTCACCCTCTGCCTGATCCTTGTAGTATATCTCCAGGACC
>JAUVXT010000279.1 GCA_030603465.1 Deltaproteobacteria bacterium | reverse complement strand
CTAATGTCATACCTACGGCTGAAAATCCGACATGGAATCCATCAGTGTCAATAAGGTAACCTATTGCCGGCGCCATTACACCGGCGCCGCCGCGGCTGCCGAAGTAGTAGATGCCGAGTACCCTTGAACGCTTCTGCACGGGGCAGCAATCAATTATATAAGCCTCTACGACAGGCATGCCCATATGCTGCACGGTACCGAGTATAATGAGCAGCGCCGATAACGCTATGCCAAAAGGCGCAAGGTTCAACAGATAAGCGCCCGGGGCGCCGATAAGGCCTACCGCCAGTATCACCGGCACTTTTCCCAGGCGGTCGGACAGGTATCCGCCGATGGGTCCGCCCCATAGCCCGCCCGCGAAGAAAAACGCAATAATAGCGGCAGCATTTTTTTCACTGATACCGTAATTATCAACGACGAGTAGAGGGACAAAAGTTATTGTAGAGAAAATGAGCACCATACTGAGGACGCCCATAAAAAGAACTGCTATCAGTCGGATCAGGTAGTTTTGAGGCAGCGAGGGTTCACTCTGTACGGCAGTTGATTTTTGCGCGGCGTTATTGGCGTTATTTATATCGCTGCTTTGTCCGCTGCGGCCAAGAAGCAGGTAGAATACGATTCCAAAGGCCAGAGAAGGAATGGCAACGGCAATGAATGTGCCTCTCCAGCCCACGGCGCCGGCAATACCGGCGGCAATGAGCGGGGCTATGAAAAAGCTTATCGAACCGCCTATCTGGTGCACACCGAGAGCCCAACCCAGATTCTCAGACTTGACCGATGTTGAAATTAGTGGCGCCGCAGCAGGATGGTACCCGCCGCCTGCTATTCCCATCAGCATCAGGGAAATAGCAAGCATAACATAGTTTATGGATAGGCCCGCGAAGAGTCCGGCCAGCGCCACTCCGGCGACACCCACGGTAAGAACTATCCGGGAACCAATCCGGTCGGCCAGCCACCCTCCGGGGAGATTACCGATGCCATAGGCCAGGCTGAATGAAGAAACCAGCCAGCCTGTCTGGGCATAGGTAAGGCTGAAGTCGTCCCGGATAAAGGGGAGAAGGGGTGTCAGTAACGAGGACACAATATGGTGTCCGGCATGTGCCAGGACAAAAAGGAATAGCAGTCCTGAGAAATACGAACTGAAACTGAATTTTTTAATGACGAGTTCCTTTCGGTTGTTTAATGACAACTATGCTGGCTGGAGACCAAACAAATGAAACGTGACCATATATGATTATATTCTGAATAGCAAGAACCGTGGACGGGTTCTCATTTCGATGTCATGAAAAAAGAGGTATAATAAAAATTAGTTTTCATGCCGGCGTGCAATGGCAAACTGTTTTCTGATTTGAAACTCCCCGCAACAAGGAGCGGGAGATCTCCGACTTTCTAGTAACTTAAATCTGCAAATCTTTGTAGCGTTGCCCCTGTGGGCAACATATCTGTGGGGCACAGAGGCCCCACGCTACATAAGTGGATTTTTTAAGAAGTTACCTTCCAATTATAATGCCGTAATGCGGCACAGTGGAGCTTTTTACGAATCTACCTTTTTTGATTCTTCAGAAATGATCTGTCTCACCCTTTCGATTTCTTCTTCGGTGTCAACCTCTACGGAGTCATGTTGTGTCTCGACCACCTTGATCCTGTATCCATGTTCCAGTGCCCGCAGCTGTTCGAGAGATTCAAGCTTCTCCAGAGGGCCCCTTTGCAGGTCCGTGAAGATTGCGAGGAAGGACCTTCTGTAGGCATATATGCCGTGATGTTTATAGTAGGAGGTTTCTTCTTCCCCGTCACGATCACAGGGAATGGTAGCCCTCGAAAAATAGATGGCGAAGTGATCGCTGTTAAAGACGGTCTTTACGGCATTGGGGTGGTGGATCTCCTCTTCCCTTTCAATTCTGTATATAAGGGTGCTCATTTCGAGCGACGAATCTTCCAGGAGGGGGCCTACAACTTCATCTATTTGGACAGGCACAAAGAGAGGCTGGTCTCCCTGTATGTTGACAACTATATCTTCCTCATCCAGGTCGAGTGTGGAAACCGCCTCGGCGATCCTGTCCGTTCCCGACCGGTGGTGTTCCGATGTCATGATGGCATTTCCCCCGAAATCCCTGACCCGTGCGAAGATCCTCTCATCGTCGGTGGCTACGGCCACATATTCCACCGTCCCGGCCTTCGACGCCCTTTCGTACACATGCTGTATCATCGGTTTTCCGCAGATATCAGCCAGCGGTTTCCCTTCGAAACGGCTCGACTGATATCTGGAGGGGATTATGCAAATTACTTTCGGCATACCATTCGCTCTCTACAGTACCTCTGCGGCCTTTATGATCCCGCCCGCGATCTTTTCGAAGGCCTCTTTCGTCATCTTTACGGGAATTATCAAGAAGAGTGTCCTTCCCAGTATGTCTTCCGAGTAGGGTATATGCTTTACACTGTAGTCTGTCTTTCCCTTGTACATGGGGTTGGTGAAGGGATATTTCTTCGAGTTGGCAGTCGATTGTGCCAGAAAGTGTTCCCACCTGGGTACATAATGCCATGTATTTTCCTTGAAGAGGAATGTGTCGGTTTCTTCCCCTTTCAGCACCAGCTGGAACTTCTTTGCCGCCTTTTCGTCAGGGAAGTTGAACCCCAGAAAGGTCGCCGTGTCACCTGCGGGATCGGGAATCGGCCTGAAGCCTATGCCTTCGATTTTGGCCAGTTCTTCCTTTATGGCCGCTTTGTTTTTCCTCTGTTCGCCGATGATGTAATCCAGTTTTTTCAACTGGGCCAGTCCGAGAGCGCCCTGTAACTCACTCATGCGATAGTTGAAACCGAGAATGCTCCTCCCCTCGTCGCCCCTTCCGACATTGGGATTGTGATCATGTCCGTGGTCGTGGTACCACTCCGCCCGGTCGGCCAGTTCTTTGTTGTCGGTAATAACCATGCCTCCCTCGCCGGTGGTAATGGTTTTTACGTAATCGAAGCTGAAGGTGCCCATGTCGCCGAAAGTCCCCAGTTTTTTC
>JAUVXT010000113.1 GCA_030603465.1 Deltaproteobacteria bacterium | reverse complement strand
GCAAGAAAAGGAAGATCGAAGAATAGATCAATTGGATTTGTGGAGATAAGGTCCCGCCACCTTTGAGGTGGCCAATGGTTTTTAACCGCTTTGAGCGGTTCACATTTTTCAAGCCTCCGGTTTAACCGGAGGTATATGACTTTCAAGTGTCATGAAACCGCACGACTTTAGACAAAAAAAGTATTTTTAAGAAAGTGTATGAAAGCTTAAAAATACTATTTTTGAAAGGTTAAAGGTACACACTACCTACGAGTACTCAAAGTTGTTTCAGGAGAAAATCGATTATTACCGTTTGAAAGTCTCACTTATATTGGCACAGAGGGTTCCTGCAATGCAAATCTCAACCGGATTTGACATTGCGTGTGACGTATGATAGCCGTTTAAGGCATATGTATGAAAAATGCCTGACATCAAAAACCTGCATGCACAACCAATCAGTCCATTCTACCTGAAAACGCCGGGGAAAACTCATTCTCCGGTTAGTGATGTGGAACAGCCGGATCGCGGCAAGAGTTCCGCCAACAATCTGAAACAAAGATTAGCCATTCAGAGAACAAAGAGGCCTTCAATGATAACTTATGATTCCGTAACAAAAATATTCGGTACGGGGAGAGATGCCGTAACCGCCCTTGATAACGTAAGCTTCACCATGCCGAAGGGCGAAGTAGTGGTGTTTCTCGGTCCATCGGGATGCGGCAAGACGACAACGCTGCGTCTTACAAACAGATTGGAAACACTCACTCGAGGAAACATAACCATAGACGATCAGAACATCATGGACATCGATATCGTACAGCTCAGGCAGCGCCTGGGATATGTGATCCAGGCCATCGGACTCTTCCCGAACAAAACCATAGCCGAGAACATCGCCGTTGTCCCCAGACTTCTGGGGTGGGACAAAGAACGTATCAGTGAGCGCATTGATGATCTGCTTCAAATGAATAACCTGGAACCCGAACTGTACAGGGATCGGTATCCCGCCGAGCTCTCCGGCGGCCAGCAACAGCGAGTGGGAGTGGCTCGGGGACTTGCCGCAGACCCCGACATACTCCTGATGGATGAGCCCTTCGGCGCCATAGACCCCATAAACAGGGAAGAGATTCAAAATGAGTTCCTCAAGCTTCAGACAAACCTGAAGAAGACCGTAGCCTTTGTCTCTCATGATATACACGAAGCGATAAAGATGGGCGATCGCATTGCCATCTTCGACAAGGGGCGTCTGATACAGTACGATACACCCGAGGTCATTCTGACGCAGCCCAAAAACAAATTTGTCGCCGACTTCGTAGGTTCCGACAGGGCACTGAAAGTCCTCGGAATCATGCGGGTAGGTGATGTTATCAACCGGAAACCTAAGAACATCATCCAGGGAGCCGACCGTTCACCCGAAGCATTAAAATTTTTAGAGGCAAAGGGATTTCGCTATGGCATAGTGATCGAACAAAACAGGCCAATAGGCTTCGTTACGCAGAAATCTCTCAAGTATGAAGAAGGGCCGGTAAGGGACGTGGTGGAACAGTATCCCCTGTTCCTGAGGGGGAAAACCTCGCTCCGGGATGTCCTCTCCTTTATGCTTATGCATGATGCCGGAACCTTCTGTGTAGTGGACGAGGATAAAAACTTTGCCGGCACGGTAACCTACAACGATATACAGAAAGCGGTAAAAGAAAGTTACGCCGATGAAGCGGAATCCGGTGAAGACGAGGTATCGGCATGAGTACGCTGCAATTCATGGCAGATAACTTTGGCGAGGTTATGTATCTCTCCTGGGAGCATGTATGGATTGTGGGGGTAGCGCTCCTTATAGCCACACCCATCGGAATATCTCTGGGTATCGTCATTACGAAACACGAGCAGTTCGCTTCCAGAGTTTTGAACGGCGCCAACGTACTCATGACCGTACCTTCCATTGCCCTGTTTGGGCTGATGCTCCCTGTCCTTTCGATAGTCAATATGGGGCTGGGAAAAGTTCCTGCCGTTATAGCCCTGGTTCTTTACAGTCAGCTCCCTATAATCAGAAATACATATACGGCCATAAAGAATGTTCCTCCTTACCTGGTGGACGCCGGCAAAGGTATGGGCATGGATAAGTGGAAGCTCCTGCGAGAACTGGAGATACCACTGGCCACTCCCGTAATCGTTGCGGGGTTGAGGACGGCCGCTGTCATGAATATTGGAATTGCCGCCATCGCCACCTATATTGGAGCGGGGGGACTGGGTGTGTACATCCAGCAGGGTATTGCCCGCGTGTATCCCGAAATGATACTGAGCGGCGCCATACTTGTTTCCCTTCTGGCCATATTCGTTGACGGTGGAATGGCCATGCTGGAAAGGCTAGCGACGTCCAAAGGCATTAAGGTACAAAGGAAACTCGCGCGATGAAAAGACTGTTGGGAAAACTGTACCGGGTTATACTGGCGGTTGCGATACTTGTCGCAGGTATTGTGGCCGAACGAACGGGCCTGATAGAATACCTCTCTGATCCATACGAATATCCGGTTATCATGGAATTGTTCATGCAGCACCTGTACATGGTGGCGTTAAGCATGACCTTTGCCACGATCATAGGAATAACAGCGGGTATCTTGCTTACCAGGCAGCGGTTTCGCAGGTACGCCGGGATCTGCATGTATATTATCGGACTGGGACAGACTATTCCCTCTCTTGCCGTTTTAGCGCTGGCCATGAATTTCCTGGGTATCGGCACAAAACCGGCGATATTCGCGCTTACTATCTACTCCATATTACCCATAGCCAGAAATACACTTGCCGGGATCACAGCAGTACCCCCGGAACTGATAGACGCCGGAAAAGGCATGGGAATGCCCCCAATCAAGGTCCTTATGGAAGTGGAGATACCGAATGCCATGAAGGTGATTCTCACAGGATTCAGGGTGGCCCTGATAATCAATATCGGCACGGCCGCGCTTGCTTATGTCATCGGGGCCGGAGGCCTGGGAGACCTGATATTCACGGGAATCAGCCTTATGCAGACGGACAAGCTGCTGGCCGGCGCTATTCCGGTGACTCTGCTGGCACTTTTCGCGGATTTTCTGTCTGAGTTATTAGGGGTAGCCCTGGTTTCAAGGGGACTGCGTCTTTCTGAGTAGGAAAAGTGTGTGGTTTTGACTTTCCCATTAGCGTTTAACCCGGGATTTGAGCAAAAACAGTCCGGCTTATTTTTTGCTCGAAGCCTTAAACATTAAAACTCTCTGGCATTCAGTCAAGAGACAAACAGGAGGTATGACATGAAAAAGATATTTAAATTTGTTCTTCCGGCAATACTTATTTCGGCGTTGCTTTTACCCGGTAGTGTCTTTGCCAAGGATAAAAGCCTGATAGTGGGCGGCAAGAACTTTACGGAGCAGCTCCTGCTTCCGGAAATGGCAGGCATTCTTCTCGAGCAGGCGGGTTTCGATGTCACCATAAAGACAGGCGTAGGATCGGTAATAGCCAGGAAATCTCTGGAGAATGCCCAGTTCGACCTCTATTACGAGTATACGGGCACAGCGTACACGCTGTATTACAAGCAGAAGGATACAAAAATCATGACCGTCCCGGGGAAGGTCTATGACTGGGTCAAAAAAGCCGACTCCGAAAAAGGTCTCGTCTGGCTCGATCCTGTCAAGTTCAACAATACCTATACCCTGATGATGAGGAAGGCGGAAGCGGAAGAACTCGGGATTAAGACCATCTCCGATCTGGGGGTCTACGTCACCAAAAATCCGGACAACCTCATATTCGCCCTGGACTCGGAATTCTGGGAACGCCCTGACGGATTTAAGGGAATCATGAAAACCTATAAATTTAACCTCCCCTTCAAACAGGTCAAAAAAATGTCTGTGGGTCTTACCTACCAGGCCCTGAAGGAAGGGCTGGTCAATTCCGCGATGGGGTTTGCCACCGACGGCAGGATCGCGGCCTTTGGCTTTGTAAATCTCGTGGACGACAAATTCTTCTTCCCCGTCTACAATCCCGTACCGGTCGTTCGCAAGGAAATTCTTGATAAGTACCCTGAAATCAAGGGCATATTAAAACCGATCGCGGACAACCTGACGACGGAAGAGATGCAGCAGTTAAACAAGGCTGTGGATGTGGACCACAAGCAAGTTCATGATGTGGCCATGGATTGGCTGAAGACCAAAAATCTGATCAAATAGAATTGATCCGCAGATCTTCGAGAGGGGAATCCCGATACGTCGCTTCCGGCGTATCGGGATTCCCCTTCCCCAAAATCCACAGAAAACAGCTTATTCACTCGCTGTTCAATTCACCCGTTCTTACAGAATCATCAAGCGCTCTCATATTTTTTTATCGAAGGAAATGGCCTGTTTTCGACACTTTTTTTCATAATGTCACATCCCGCGAAAAATTTTTCTGCAATGCAAATCTTGACATGCCGCGTCCTCTTGCCTATAATTGATAAAATGTTTTAATCGAAAGGACGGGAATATGGACAAGGATCCGGATGTCGATATCATCGAGCTTGGCGATACAACAGAGAAAGAACCTAAACTAGAGGAGAACGACTTCAATGAAATGTACGATGATGAGCCTCGGTTTTTAAATATCCAGAAAAAAACTCTCTTTATCGGGGGAGCGGTCGTTCTTGTCATCATCATTATTGTCGTCCTTTTGTCATCGAAGGGGAACGATCTTTCAAAGGCCGATTTCAATGCCCTGATCAAGCGTGTGGATCGCATTGAAGCGCAAGTGGCTGATATCGAGGGAATTGAAAAGAGAATTGCCGCTTCTCTTCAGGCGCAGAAAAACACCCTCAGGGAGAGTGTGACAGCGGCCACCGGCACAGGGGGGACGATGGTGCAGCAACTCGATTTGCTTGCCCGGAAAGTGGAGTCGCTGCAACAGAAGATGGGTTCCGTTGTCAAAGAAGTTCAGGCTATCAGAACCGGTACGGGCGATCGCGTTAAGGTGAAAAAGACTCAATATCATGTGGTCGTGCGCGGTGAAAGTCTCTATCGAATCGCCAGGAAATACGGACTTACCGTGGACGGACTCTGCAAGCTCAATAAGATGATACCCCGTCAGCCAATTTACCCCGGACAGAAACTGCTGGTTTCCACCGCTAAGGACTCATAAGAAAAGTGACAATAGAAGCTCCCCGCCGCAAGCAACAGGGAGTGCGCTCTCTTTTCAGTTCAAAAATTCGGGCGCAGGGCATATATTTCAGGCTTTGAGCCCTACCGAGCACTGATCCGATCGGCCAGGGTTCCCACGGCAACAGCAAACGAAACGGAGCGATTCCAGCGCATCAGTACCCGGAAATTATCGTAAATCAGATAAGCCGGGCCGTTCGGACCGTCCGGTAGCACCAGCGAAGCATCCAGATCGCGTTGCGGAAGACCACTCCCCTCGAGCCGACGGACTCCGAGATCCTGCCACGCAGCCAGCGACAAGCGCTTATCCAATCCCGCGTGACTGGAGTCGAAGCTGGCAGGCAGATTCACCGGGCGCCCCCAAGTCTGATCATTGCGCCACCTCTCAGTCGCCAGATAGTTGGCCGCCGAGGCCAGCGCGTCGGGAATCGAACCCCATAAATCGATGCGCCCGTCGCCATCTGCATCAATGGCATGCTGCAAGAAGGTCGACGGCATAAACTGGCATTGCCCCATGGCTCCGCTCCAGGAACCGCGCATCCGGGGCAAAGATATATGCCCATCATCGAGAATGCGCAGTACCTGGATCAGTTCACGGCGAAAATAGTTGCCGCGTCGTCCGTCATAAGCCAGGGTGGCCAGGGATTGAATCACCGGAAACCTGCCGGTGTGCTGACCATAGTGGGTTTCGATCCCCCACAGGGCAACCAGAAAGCGGCGCTGCACAGCGTATTTTCTTTCGATTCTTCCCAGCCAGGTCGGATAGCGCTTGAGCATCTGCTTTCCCAGTTTCACCCGTCCCGGTGTGACCCTGGCGGCCAGATATTCAGTGCTGGTCTGCAGGGTTTCCGGCTGGCGGTGATCCAGTTCAATCACACGTGGCAGCGGCTCTTTAATATCCGCGAAAGCGCTTTCCAGAAGATTCGCAGAAATCCCGACAGTACTGGCTTCAGCCCGGAAATCTTCCAGCCAGCTGGAGAAATCCCCGGTTCTGGCCGTGGCGGGCGACAGAGCAATAAACCCGACACAGATCAGCAGCAGAATAAGCGTAACCCTTAACCGTTTAATGGCCGCAGCCACCATTATGACAGACAATTTTGTCGCTCCCTTCGGGTACTGTCATCTCCGGAGCGGAGACCACCTGTCTGATTCCGCGCCGGATATCCTCGATCAAATTAAGTTTTTTTACTGACGCCAATTACATGCCCCGGGCACCTGTTATTGAATTGATTGAGTCGAGCAGACCGGTTTCTCCCGATGCTGCAGGTTGATGTTTGTTTTCTCCGTTGCCGTCTGGCTTCCTGGCGGCCACAGTATTTCGACTTTTTGCAAAGTCGTCAACATTGCGGGAAGTAATACGTAACATCATATCCCATATTTTTAAGATTATGTATATTATCTTTAAAATACCATTTTCAGGCCAAAACCTATCAAAATAAATAAAGGGCCTTGCATCAGGCGGTGGCCTGCAAAAAAATAAAATGTCTTGATTTGTTGAAAGCATTTGGAGTATAAGTATAAATGTAATTAAATAACGATTCAGGGGTGCCACGAAGGCTGAGAAGATACCCTTTGAACCTGATCTGGATAATGCCAGCGTAGGGAGTGTAACTGAAATATTGTTTATGGGGCATGTCCGGAAGGGGTATGCCCCATTTTTGTTTGGTGGTTCCGGGCGATGAAATGCCCTGGCCTATGGAGGGGTGTCAGTAATATGGATAGGGTTATTGTCATTTCCGGTGGTGTCGTAAATGATAAGGAGTTTCTGAGACGCAAAATAGAGGAATGCGTCGATCCTGTAATTATATGTGCAGACGGCGCGGCGTGCCATTTGCGCCCCCTCGACATCATCCCCGCATATATTGTGGGAGACATGGATTCGGTCGATGAAGAGACGCTGGCATACTTTACAGGAAAGGGGAGTCGGACAAAGGTCTTTCCCAAGGGCAAAGACGAGACGGACACAGAGCTGGCGCTCATGCAGGCATTTGAACTGAATCCCGATGAGATATGGATATTAGGCGCCCTGGGAGGGAGGATCGATCACTCGCTGGCCAATATCTCCCTTCTAGTGATGTGTGCGAAAGAGGGGGTTGAGGCGCGGATAATCGATGAGACATGTGAAGTCTTCGTTGTTGAAAAATTTTGTGAATGTGAAGGGCAGAAGGGGGAGACCATTTCTCTCCTCCCTCTCTCTTCACAGGTTTCCGGCATAATCCTGACGGGATTTGAATACCCCCTCATTCGGGGGAAAATGGAGATCGGTAAACCCTGCGGTATAAGCAACCGGTTGATGGATGAAAAGGGTACAATTTCCGTTGAATCGGGGCATCTGCTGGTAATAAGGAATTTTGGAAGGGAAGATAGTATATGAAGCTGAAAAGGATTATGACCATAGCCGGTTCCGATTCGGGTGGTGGGGCCGGGATACAGGCAGATCTGAAGACAATTACGGTACTGGGCGGTTTCGGCATGAGTGTTATAACGGCGCTGACGGCCCAGAACACACTCGGTGTTCACGGGATACATGAAGTCCCCATAGGGTTTGTGGAGAAACAGTTCGATGCCGTGGCAACCGATATCGGTATCGATGCGGCGAAGACGGGGATGCTCTCCAATTCTGAAATCATAAGGGCGGTGGCCGGGAAAGTCCGTCACTACGGGGTCA
>JAUVXT010000265.1 GCA_030603465.1 Deltaproteobacteria bacterium | reverse complement strand
GTAATGTCTTAATATCCGGCAATAAGTAGAACCTGCAATAAAAATATCCCTTGAAAATTATTGAGAAAAGCGTATTATCCAAGTAAGCTGTAAGTACCAGATATTTGATTGCACTATTGAAAATAAGGTGATCCGCATGCTGAAATCGTATCTGAAAAAGATATCTAAAATTGCAAATCAGGGAGATGCCAGAGAAGAAAGTTATTATTCGACCCTGGAAGAGTTGTTTGAAAAAATAGCGCAATCTTTAGGCAAAGGCGAAACACACATTACACAGCAGCCCAAAACCACAGAGGCGGGCAATCCCGATTTTCGTATCTGGGACGGCACACAGCATATTGTCGGGTATATCGAGGCCAAGGCGCCCACGGTGGAGAATCTGGACGCAATCGAAGATTCTGAACAGTTAAAACGGTACCGGCATACCTTTCCAAACCTGATACTGACCAACTATTTTGAGTTTCGCCTCTATCGAAACGGTATGCTGGTCAACAAGGCATCAGTGGCACGACCCTTGATCGTGCATAAACTGAAAACGGTTCCGCCTGTTGAAAAGGAACCTGATTTCCTTAAACTGGTGGAAGAGTTTTACGCATTCTCCCTGCCCAAAGTCTACAGCGCGAAGAATCTGGCAATAGAGCTGGCCAAACGCACGAGTTTTTTAAAGGACAAGGTAATCGCCGAGGAACTGGCGGAGGAAGAAAAAACCGGAGACGGCTTTATCCTTGGATTTTATGATGCCTTCAGGCAGTTTCTGATCAGTGGACTCTCAAAAGAGGAATTTGCCGATCTATATTCCCAGACGATTACCTACGGCCTGTTTGCCGCCCGTATGCGGTCAGAAAATGGTTTCAACAGAAAACTCGCCTATGACAACATCCCCCCCACTATCGGAATATTAAGAGATGTTTTCAGATTTATTTCGCTTGAAGATGTTCCCGATCAAATGGAATGGATTATTGATGATATTGCCGAGGTGTTATTGGTGGCGGATGTGAATAAACTGCTTCAGGACTATTTTAGGGAAGGCAAAGGAAAAGATCCGGTTGTTCATTTTTATGAAACCTTTCTTGCCGAATATGACCCCAAAACCCGCGAGAGACGGGGTGTGTATTACACGCCCGAGCCCGTTGTCTCCTATATCGTGCGTTCGCTTCACCATATTCTAAAGGATCGTTTCGGCAGAGTTGACGGCATGGCAAGTGATACCGTTACAGTGTTAGATCCGGCATCCGGTACGCTCACCTTTCTGGCTGAAGCGGCAAAGCTGGCGGTCGATGAATTTACGTCAAAATACGGCGAAGGCGGTAAGGAAGGTTTTATCAAGGAACACATCCTAAAAAACTTCTACGCCTTCGAGCTTATGATGGCGCCATATGCGGTGGGTCACTTGAAGATGTCTTTTCTCCTTGAAGAACTCGGTTACAGACTCAAAAAAGAGGACAGGTTTAAACTCTACCTGACAAGTACCCTTGAGATGGAGGAGCTTGAGCAAACCAGTCTGCCCGGCATGGCCTCCCTTTCCGAAGAATCGCGTCTGGCAGGAAAAGTCAAGAAGGAGCAGCCTGTTCTGGCAATAATGGGGAATCCTCCATATTCCGGGCATTCGGCAAACAAGGGAGAATGGATAGACCAATTACTGAAGGAAGGCTACACGCATAGCAACGGCATAAAAGATGACGGCTATTATAAAGTGGACGGGAAACCGCTTGGAGAAAAGAATCCGAAATGGCTGCAGGACGATTATGTTAAATTTATCCGTTTCAGCCAGTGGAAAATAGATCAGGCAGGCGAAGGTGTCCTGGGTTTTATCACCAATCACAGTTATCTGGACAATCCTACTTTCAGAGGAATGCGCCGGTCGCTGATGAACAGTTTCGATGAAATCTATCTTCTTGATCTGCACGGCAACAGTCTGAAAAAGGAAAAATGTCCGGACGGTTCAAAAGATGAAAACGTCTTTGATATCCGCCAGGGAACGGCCATAGCGTTATTCATCAAGACAAAAAACAGGGGCAGTAAAAACGGCAGGAAGATTTTTCATTCCGAACTATGGGGGCAGAGAAAGGCAAAATACGACCGGCTTATCGGTAATGATATTACGACAACTAAATGGCGGGAAATAACCCCAAAACCGGAATTTTATCTTTTCGTTCCGAGGGATGAAAAATTGCTGGAATTGTATGAAAAGTCGCCGAAGATAACGGATGTCTTTCCGGTAAACAGTGTGGGGATCGTTACCGCAAGGGACAAATTCGTAATTGACACAGACAAGGAAGCCCTCAAACGGCGCATCGGGATGTTTTGCGATGAAAAAATACCGGATGAGTTGATTGGCGAGCCATATAAACTTAAGGACAAATCCAACTGGAATTTAAAATCCGCACGGGAAAAAGTGAGAAATAATAAAGATTGGGAAAGTTCATTTGCCCGGATTTTATACCGGCCATTTGATATTCAATGGATATTTTATCATGACGTTTTGGTTGAAAGATCCCGCAGGAATGTTTTGCGGCATATGTTGCAGAAGAATTTATCATTATCTTTTATGAGGCAAGTCTCGCTAGAAGAAAATTATTCACATGTTTTGATAAGCCAATATATGGTTGATAATAGAACATTCTTAAGTAGTAAAGGGATAACTCAACAGGCGCCTCTTTACCTCTACCCTGATCCCAACCAAAATGACCTTTTCAGCCAAGCCAAAAGCGCCGGAGAAAAACAGACCAATATCAGTGAAAAGATATTATCCGCTTTATCCGAAACCTATAAAACAAAACCGAATCCCGAAGATATTTTCTACTATATATACGCTGTTTTCTACTCCAATACCTACCGCACTAAATACGCTGAATTTCTGAAAACGGACTTTCCAAGAGTCCCTTTTACGAAAGACAAACGCCTTTTCGAAAAGTTAGCCGAATACGGCAGGCATCTTGCTGATCTGCATCTTATGCAATCGCCTGAACTTGATTCCCCGGTTGTAAAATTTCAGGGAACAGGAGACAAGAGGGTTGACAAAATCAAACATGACAGAGAGGATGGGCGCGTTTACATCAACAACGATCAGTATTTTGAAGGATTGGAAGAAAACGTCTGGCAATACCGGATCGGAGGCTATCAGGTCTGCGATAAATGGCTGAAAGACAGAAAAGGCAAGGCTCTATCTCTGGATGACATCAAACATTACTGCAAGGTAGCAACAGTCCTTGAACACACGATCCGTATTCAGCAGGGCATCGACGAGTTGTACGATGAAGCTGAAAGGGATGTGATCACCTTCTCCTGAATTTGGTGAATTTGGGGTGAATTTGGGGACATCCATGATAAGTTTTGTCAAGGGGAAAACGGAGATTTCCCTTGACCTTCCGGATTGATTGGCCTCCCGGCGGTTATTCTCGTTAATCTGCTTCAACTCGATCTTTTTTCATCCTTTGTGGTCCGCAGCAATAGA
>JAUVXT010000096.1 GCA_030603465.1 Deltaproteobacteria bacterium | reverse complement strand
AGACTATTACGAACGATGTTACCGGGAACGCGTCATTACCAATTTAAAGCGCAAGGCAAAACAGTTTGGATATAATCTGGTAAATGTTAAAGAACATGAACTACTTACACCACATTTGCAAATTTAAGTTACTTGGAAGTCCAACTTCTACGTTCCGTGGTATCCTTCGTCGCTGCGGCGTACCGTAAGCACACTTCATTCTTCAGGATTTGCGCGCCTTGAACTGAACAGCGAGTGCATTCCCCGCAACTTGTTGCGGGGAATAGCTTTAATCTTCACTTATCAGCAGATTTTTCTGCACAGTGTGACCTGCGGAATGTCTGCGAGCAGACCTTTCGCCTTTTCCCTCCACGCTGTAAAATGAGGTGTTTCCATGTGCCTGTCGAGGGCATCCCTGCTTTCCCAGTTTTCGTATATGATGAAGAGGGATTTATCATCGATTGACTGGTGGAGATTGTAATTGATACAACCCTCCTCCCGCACTGTAGAAGCAACGAGGCTTTCGAGTTCATTCTTTACATCGTCCACCATTTCTTCCCTGGCCTTTATACTGGCTACAACAGTAATACTTTTTTCAGTCATATTTCCCCCGCATGGTGATTTTTTATTGTGATAAGTATATGACACTGTCATATAACAAATTTATCTCTTTTTCCATGGTTTTATAATTGAGATAAAGACCGCTAAGATAGTGGCAACCGTCTGGAACTTTCCCCGCAGAAAGAGCATTTTCTGACTTTGGAGAGGGCGACCGAAATTGTTCTTTATGGGAGTACACTACGAGTTGGGTAGCGGAAATCTTTTGATCATATGAAAACTTATTTTATAGTTGACCGAGGTGCCACAATGTGGTATAAGGCAGTCCGGTTTGGCATGCTTCGCAAGGTGATGTTTGAAATCAACGGAGGAATCGATGGACGGTAAGGAATTCGCTTCCATACGGAAGAGACTCAAAAAGACACAAAAGCAGTTGGCCGAGCTTCTGGGATGTTCTGTCAAGGCTATTCACAGTTACGAACAGGGATGGCGGCCTGTACCATCCCACATTGAAAAGCAGGTCTTTTTCCTTGTCTACAGAAAATGGAATAATAACAAAAATCTCGAGCCGTGCTGGGACATGAAGAAATGTCCTCCCGAGGAAAAGGAACAGTGCCCCGCTTGGGAATTTCAGGCCGGGAGACTCTGCTGGTTTATAAACGGAACCATTTGCGGGGGCGCGGTTCAGAAAGGGTGGAAAGAGAAGATGAAGATATGCCGGTCCTGTGAGATGATGGCTTCGATGCTGTGAAGACAAGGAAGGGCGTGCAAAAGTATGCCCTCTTTCCATGAGATGAAGGGCATTTCAAACTGTATACATGAAGTAGTCATGACAGGCTGCTTTCCGGAGGAATGATATGAGTGATAAAAAAGGATATAAATTTAATACGCGGGTTATCCATGCATGCCAGTCACCGGAAGACTGGCAGGGGGCAACGATAGCCCCCATATTTCAAACGGCTTCTCATGTGCACCGGACGGCCGAGAATCTCAGTGAGACCTTTGCCGGCAGGAAAGACGATCATATCTACATGAGACTCACTAACCCGACAAACCGGGTTCTCGAAGAAAAATTGGCCGATCTGGAAGGCGGCTTGGGGGCGATTGTTATGTCATCGGGAATGGCCGCTATTTCGAATGCCTCCATGGCCCTCCTTCGTGCAGGGGATGAGTTTGTTGCCGGCAACTCGCTCTTTATGTCCACCTATCTTCTCTTTACCAGGGTCTTTAAAAAATACGGCATTACCGTGCGTATGGTCGAGTCGACCGATATCGGTGCAATAGAGCGGGCGATTAACGAAAAGACACGTTTTGTCTATCTCGAAACCATAGGGAATCCGAAGATGGATATCCCCGATCTGGAAAGGGTGGCCGCAGCGGCCCACTCTCACGGGATTCCTCTCCTTGTGGACAACACGCTGGCAAGCCCCTATCTGTGTCGTCCCTTCGAGGTGGGCGCCGATATCGTCATCCATTCTACTACCAAATATTTAAGCGGCCACGGCAGTGCCGCCGGCGGCGCAGTCATTGACAGCGGAAATTTTGAATGGAACAGGGATCGCTTCCCCGATTTCGCACCCTTTGTGGAGAGGAAGGGGGCGCTGGCCTATATCGACAAGGTCTGGCGGGAGCATCATATAAATTTCGGAACCACACAGGCGCCATTCCACTCCTATCTCACCATGATAGGAATGGATACGCTTGCTCTCCGAATGGAACGGCACATGGAAAATACCATGAAAGTGGCACAGTTTTTACGCGAAAGGCCTGAAGTGAAATGGATAAATTACGCGGGACTGAAAGATCATCCATCACATGAGACTGCAAAGAAACTCTTCGGAGATAAGGGATTTGGAGGTCTGCTCGCTTTCGGTCTCAAGGATCAGGGCGCATGCTTCAGTTTCATCGACAGACTCCGGATGATCTACCATCTGGCAAATCTGGGTGACTGCAAGACACTGGTGATACACCCCTGTTCTTCGCAGTATGTCTCCTTCGATGATGCCACCAGGGATGAACTTTCCATTACTCCCGATCTCATAAGACTGTCGGTGGGAATAGAAGACATAGAAGATATTTGCGCCGATCTGGGACAGGCGCTTGACGGATTGGCGTGAAGGAGGCCGGTTCGCTTTTTTAGGTTCTTTCGTAATAAAGGTGTTTATGCTACGGTTTATCAACTTAAATACGAAAGATGATTTTTATAAACGATGGTGGCAATGAAGAAATGAGTGAATATATTGAGCACGATACAGGCGGTGTCTCGGTAGGTGTGGTCAAAAAGAGATATTTTACTTTCGCCGAACCGCCCCATGAGATGATCCTCGAGAGCGGCGCGAAGCTTGGTCCCATTACCATCGCTTATGAAACCTGCGGGACATTGAATGAGAGCAGGAGCAATGTCGTAATCGTTGAACACGCGCTTACCGGAGATTCTCATGCGGCAGGCTACTACAGCGAAAATGACACAAAGCCGGGGTGGTGGGACATTATGGTGGGACCGGGGAAGGGGATAGACACGGATAAGTACTTTGTCGTGTGCTCCAACATCCTGGGGAGTTGCATGGGAACGACGGGACCGGGCTTCAACAATCCCCGAACGGGAAAGCCATATGGACTCGATTTCCCCGTCGTAACAATAGGCGATATGGTGAAGGCGCAGAAGGCCCTCTGCGATCACCTGGGAATAGAAAAGATACTTTCCGTCATAGGAGGGTCAATAGGAGGTTTCCAGGTCCTCGAATGGTGCCTCAGGTATCCCGATATGGTTTGTTCTGCCATTCCTCTGGCAACAACTGCGAGACATTCCGCACTTGCCATAGCTTTTAACGAGGTTGGCAGGCAGGCCATCATGGCGGATCCGAACTGGGCCAATGGCTCTTATTATTCGGGTCCCAAGCCGGATCTCGGCCTGGCCGTTGCCAGGATGATAGGTCATATAACCTATCTTTCCGACGAATCGATGCGTCATAAGTTCGGGCGGAAACTGCAGGACAAGAACGATTTCTCCTTCAATTTTGATGCGGATTTTCAGGTGGAGAGCTATCTCCGCCATCAGGGTGAAAAATTTATAGAACGTTTTGATGCAAATTCCTTCCTCTATATTACGAAGGCCGCCGACTACTTTGATCTGAAGAATCAACACGGCGGTGGATCAACGGTGAGGGCCTTTTCGAAGGCAAAGGCGAAGTTTATGGTCGTATCATTCAGCTCCGACTGGCTCTATCCCACCTATCAGTCAAAGGCCATGGTGAAGGCGATGAAAAAGAACGGCCTCGACGTCAGTTTCTGCGAAATAGATGCCGAGTGGGGGCACGATGCCTTTCTGCTTAAGAGTGATCGCCTGACGGCATTGATACGGGGCTTTCTGGAACGTGTTTGCAGAGAAACGGGGCAGGGTAGACATGAGATTTGATCTTCAAATAATAGCATCGTGGATCAAGGATGGATCGAAGGTCCTCGATCTCGGTTGCGGAGAGGGGGATCTCCTCCATTTTCTCAAGAAAGAAAGAGGGGTATCCGGTACCGGGATAGAGTGTGATGAGTCAAAGGTTGCTCGCTGTATCGAGCGGGGGCTTCCCGTGCTTCAGGGAGACATTAACGAGGAGATTCAGGATTACCCCGATAAAAGCTTCGATTATGTGATTGTGAGTCAGACCCTGCAACAGGTCTACAGGCCTGACGAGCTGATTCAACCCTTGCTGAGAATCGGGAGGAGGGTCATTGTAAGTTTCCCCAATTTTGGTCACTGGAAGATCGGTCTTCATATCCTCTTATCGGGGTACGCGCCCGTTACCAGGCAACTCCCCTACCAGTGGTACGATACCCCCAATATCAGGGTCATAACCATCAAGGATTTCAGAAAGTTCTCAAGAGAGGTGGGCTTCGATATTTTAACGGAAGTTGCGATAAAAGACCGCAATTCATGCAAACGGGGAAATATTATCAAGATACTGCCGAACATGAGGGCCACCTATGGTATCTTTATGATAGGAGAAACAGATAAGTAATGAGAAAAGAAAATCACAAAACCGGACGATTCGATGCGAATGCCGGTTCGATAACGGATACGTGTAAAAAAGAGAGAGACATTTTTTCTGCTCTTGCAGATACCTCTGAAGGTCCACAATGCTTCGATAATAGAGGCACAATCCCTTTTCCTTCACGCAGGGCGGTTATTCAGATTATCCTGCAGGCGCGGCGTATTATCTTCCCGGGATATTTCTCGGGACTCCGGTTTGATGACGAAAATATAGAAGAATATACAGGGACAGAGATCAAAGAACTATCGGAGAGACTTTCCGGGCAGATAGTCCTCGCTATTCAGCATGACTGCCTCAGTTCGGGAAAGTCCTGTTCCGAGTGTGTTGAGCGCAGCAATGCGGCATCGGCCTGTTTCATAGGGACAATGCGAAAACTGAAAGCCATCCTGGCCACCGATGTGCGCGCCGCTTTTGAGGGAGACCCTGCGGCAAAGAGCTTTGACGAAATAATCTTCAGTTATCCCGGGCTTTTTGCCATAACCGTCTACCGCATAGCCCATGAACTCTACACTCTGGATATCCCCCTCCTTCCCCGCATGATGACGGAATATGCCCACGGCCTTACCGGCATAGACATTCATCCCGGCGCGAAGATTGGTGAAAGTTTCTTTATCGATCATGGGACGGGAGTCGTCATCGGGGAAACGACGGAGATAGGGAACCGGGTGAGACTCTATCAGGGCGTGACCCTGGGCGCACTGTCTCTTCCTCGGGATGACATAGATCGCTTCAGAGACAGGAAGAGGCATCCGACAATAGAGGATGATGTCATTATATATTCTAATGCGACCCTTCTCGGCGGAGAGATAGTTGTCGGCGCCAGATCGATAATCGGTGGAAATGTCTGGATTACGGAGAGCGTTCCGCCCGACACAAAAGTGCTGCTGAAGCCCCCCGAATTGATATATATAGGGAACGGTGTTTCATCGGACAAAAAGAGGAAGGTCAAGGAGAACTGACATGGCAGGGATATTTAATGATGTTTCCCGTGTCGTGGGAAAGACATCACTGGTGAGATTAAATCGCATTGCCCGTAAAGCGAGGGCCGACATATATGTAAAACTGGAATTTCAAAACCCCCTGGGAAGCGTCAAGGATCGCGTCGGGATAGCCATGATAGAGGCGGCCGAGAGTCAGGGACTTATTGATGAGAGTACAACCATCGTAGAACCGACCAGCGGCAATACGGGGCTTGCCCTGGCCTTTGTCTGCGCATCGAAGGACTATCGCCTCATACTGACCATGCCCGAAACGATGAGTTTTGAGCGGAGAAAGCTTTTGCGACATCTGGGGGCAGAACTTGTCCTGACACCCGGGGTCAAAGGCATGAAAGGGGCTATCGATAAAGCGGGAGAGATACTGAACAATGTTCCCAATTCCTACATGCCCGATCAGTTTGGAAATCCCGCAAATCCCGAGATTCACCGGAAAACTACGGCCGAGGAAATATGGAGAGATACTGACGGAAAGGTCGATATCCTTGTTGCGGGAGTGGGGACGGGTGGCACCATCACCGGTGTTTCCGAGGTGATAAAATCGCGGAAACCCTCTTTCAGGGCAATTGCCGTTGAACCGGCCGATTCGCCTGTTCTCTCCGGTGGGGAAAGCGGTCCTCATAAGATACAGGGTATCGGCGCCGGTTTTGTTCCCGAGATCCTGAATATCGCAATCATAGATGAAATAATCAGGGTAACCGATGATCATGCCTTTGAGACGGCGAGACAACTCTCCCGTTTGGAGGGGATACTGTGCGGAATATCCTCAGGCGCCGCAGCATGGGCTGCGCTGGAGATTGGTAAAAGGCCGGAAAATGAAGGGAAACAGATCGTCGTAATCCTGCCAGATACGGGTGAACGTTATCTGAGCACCGATCTCGTCAGAGAATAGAAGTGTTTTTTTGGCAAAAAATATATCCTAGCACTTTACTATGAAATAAATAGTGCTTATAATAATATAAAATTAATTGGGAGGAAATGACCATGTATTCCAAGACGGTGATGGATCATTTTAGAAATCCTAGGAATGTGGGTGTTATTGATGACGCTGAAGGGATGGGTGAAGTCGGCAATCCTTTATGTGGAGACATGATGACCATATATCTGAAGATAAGGGATGAAAAGATAGAAGATATCAAATTTCAAACCTTCGGGTGTGGTGCCGCCATTGCTGTTTCCAGTATTCTGACGGAGATGGTGAAGGGGAAAAGCATCGAGGAGGCGAAGAAAGTTACGAACAAGGATGTTGCCGAGGCCCTGGAAGGCCTTCCTAAAAACAAGCTCCATTGTTCGAACCTGGGCGCCGATGCGCTGCATGTGGCGATCAGGGATTACGAGGATAAAAAGGCGGGAAAGAAAAAGCCCGAGCTCAAGAGAAAAGAACAGCACGAACATGCCCATGGAGACAAATGTCATTGTCCCTATTGCGATTCAGAGATTGTAGAGGGGGCGACATTCTGCAAGTCATGCCAGTCTGAAGTCGAAGTACAACACTGATCATACAGGAAAGGTGATGGACATGAAAATTATAAATCTCGATCACTTGTCGGCAAATCCGCTGCTGCCGGAAGTCCAGGACGCTATGATTGAAGCGATTAGAGAAAATCACGGCAATCCATCCAGCCAGCACAGGATGGGTGAGAGAGCGTTTGAATCACTCAGTAATGCCAGAAAATCGGTGGCTAAACTTGTGAACAGCCCTACCCCGGAAGAGATTGTCTTTACCGCGGGGGGGACGGAATCCATTAATCACGCGGTAAAGGGTGTCGCCCTTTCCCAGTCAAAAAAAGGCAAGCATATAGTAACCTCCAATATCGAACACAGCGCCGTGTTGAGGAGCATCAAGCGCTTAAATATGGTGGGTTATAAGGTTACTTCGGTCCCCGTTGATGAATCCGGCAGGGTTAATCCGGAAGATATAGCCAAGGCTATCACCGATGAAACCATACTTGTATCTGTCATGCACAGTAACAATGAAATCGGCACGATACAGCCGATAGAGGAGATTGCCCGGATCACAAAAGAGAAAAAGGTGATTTTCCATTCGGATGCCGTCGCTTCTGTGGGGGTCGTGCCCATCGATGTGCAGAAACTGGGCGTCGATCTCTTGAGTTTCGCGTCCAACAACTTTTACGGACCGGCAGGTGTCGGCGGTCTGTATATCCGCAAGGGAACACCGGTCTGGCCGCTTCTGGAAGGCGGTGTGCAGGAAAGTAATAAGAGAGCAGGGACGGAAAATCTTATCGGAATCATAGGAACGGGCGTTGCGGCGGATCTGGCATACAGAGACATGGAATCCAGAATTGCCCATGTCAGCAAGATAAAGGACAGGCTTCTCCGTGAACTTCCCAATTATATAGACGACTACTTTATAAATGGGCATCCGGAGCATACATTGCCTAACATGGTTTCCGTATCGATACAGTATATTGAAGGGGAAAGCGTCGTCCTCATGCTGGATGATGAAGGGATTGCCGTGTCAACGCGATCCGCATGTGCGGCCGGTTCTTTGAGGGCATCCCACGTTCTTCTCTCGGTGGGGCGTGATTATGCCGATGCCCAGGGGACAATGGTGCTTACCTTTGGCACTGACAACGAGGAAGAAGATGTAATCAGATTTCTTTCCAGTTTGAAAGATGCGGTTACGACACTGAGAAAGATATCCCCTCTATATAATGAGGTTGAAAAATAGAGTAATAAGGGTCGCAAATAACGAAAGCAAAGCCTTTGTTTTGAAACATGACACTTCCATTACATCCGCCTGAGTGTCCGTTTTCCCGGATTACATGCAGAAAATTATAGAGGGGAAACCATAGCCTCGAAGGGGGAGGCCGTAAGATGAAACTATCGACAAGAAGCTGTTATGGAACAAGATTAATGCTCGACCTTGCGCATTATTATGATGAGGGATTTGTGCAGATCGGGAATATTGCGAAGCGCCATAATATCTCCGCCAAATATCTGGAACAACTCATAGCTTTGTTGAAGAGGGCAAATCTGGTGAAGAGCGCGCGTGGTCCCAGAGGAGGACACAAACTCGCGAAGCACCCCGATGATATCACAATGGGTGAAATCGTCGACGTGCTTGAAAATGGGATAAATCTGTCGCGATGTGTTGATAATCCGGCGATGTGTAATAAATCGGACCTCTGTCAGACTCGTGATGTATGGCATGTGGCTACCAGGGCTCTTTATGATAAATTGAATTCGATAAAACTTTCGGAGATGATTGAATGAATATAGTCTCAATCGCAGTGAGCAAAAAGAAGGGGACCCGTAAGGTTCAGATAAATGAAGCGCCGGTTATTGCTGATTTCGGTCTGGAAGGAGATGCTCATGCCGGGACGTGGCACAGGCAGGTAAGTTTTCTTGCCTCGGAAAGCATAGAAAAAGCGCGCGAGTCGGGGCTTGATGTAACATTCGGAGATTTTGCCGAGAATATCGCCACCGCGGGAATCGACTGGATGAAGATACCTGTGGGGACCCATGTCCGGCTGGGCGATGCCGTTTTGGTGGAAATCACACAGATCGGGAAGGAATGCCACACCAAATGCGCCATATATTATATGGCCGGAGATTGCATTATGCCGAAAGAGGGCATATTTGGCCGTGTTCTGACGGGTGGCACGATAAAGTGCGGCGACTCGATAATGATTAGTTGTTGAGTGCCACGACATCGATAACTAAAAAATGTGCCAGCACATCGTTAACAAAGTTCTTTGACAATAGAATAGTCACCCGTGTCATTCTGTGAACACCACATTAAATCGGAGGTGTTCATGAAAGATGGAAT
>JAUVXT010000028.1 GCA_030603465.1 Deltaproteobacteria bacterium | reverse complement strand
AGTTCTCCCTCTTTTGCCGTTATCCTGGAGAGGTGAAGGTATTGTGAAAAAAGTCCTATCCCGTGATCAATAATAACTGTCCCGCCGGACAGATAAAGATTGCGGGCCAATACCACCCTTCCCGCATTTGTCGCGCCAATCCGTTTGCCTGCGGGAGAACGCATATCGATCCCCCTGTGCTGTGAACAAACTTCATCATTAAATACCCTTTTATTTCCGAATGATCCCGTGATTTTACCCTTCAATGGCAAGGTGAATTCCCCGGAACCCAGCCATCTCTTCGTATATCTTTTATAGATTTCTTTAAGCAATACCCTCTCTTTCTTCATCCTTTCCCTCGATTCAGGAGAGAAATGAACGTAGCTTCTCTTTACTGTTATCCTTTCCACGGGAAATTTCTTCTCTGAAACGAGAAGTCTGAGGAAAAAGTCCCTGTGTTTTTCTTCGGTGTATTCAACCCTGATCGCAAGGTCATAAATGCCCGGCTCTATATTATGACCCAGGCCTATTAAACTGAAGGAACGGGAACCATCTTGTGAGGAAACAAATGCAAACTCCTTTCCCATGAAACGGGCTTCTGCCCGGGAAAATGGGGGCGCCTTGAGAGATATCTTTATGGCCTCGCCCTGACTCAGATTACGATACTCGGAATTGATAACGATACTGCCTTCATCCGTATAGGCCCTCAGAGAAAATGCATCGAGGAAACTGGGGCATAACACTATAACAATAATTATAACTATGGATATCCGTCTCATTCCGGTTAAATTCCTCTCTTCATTCATTCTGCAAACAGAAAGTTTTGCTTTTTTAAGTAAAAAATATGGACAATAATTCAAACATAAACTATATATAAACAAACTTAGATATTACAACGTATTTACTGCTCTACTGAGACTTATCCTAACAGATGGCGCATTAAAAATGAAGAAAAACATTGTTTACAAAGAGGTCCCGCCGGAAAAATTGAGGGTAAGGATTGATCCCGACTCTCTGGGATTTGAAGATACGAAAAGTTGCGATTATTCCAGCGTGATTATAGGACAGGACCGTGCGGTAAGGGCCCTGGAAATGGGGCTGGAGATAGAAAGCCCGGGTTATAATATATATGCGGCAGGCCTTACAGGGACAGGTAAAGCATCCACTATAGCCAGTCTGTTAAACCAGCTCGATCTGAGAAAAAAGATTCCGGATGACATCTGTTACGTAAATAATTTCAGGAATCCTGACATGCCCAGGGTGGTAACCTTCCCCGCCGGCATGGGGAATCAATTTCAGAAAGATATGGATGAACTGGTGCTGCATCTGAAGAAGCAGATCCCCCACCTGTTTGAGAGTGAAGACTTCAAGAAGGAATCGGATCAAATTGTCAATAGTTACATGACAAAGCAGAAAGATCTGATCAGAGAATTCAACGAGAAGATACAGAAAGAAGGGTTTCAACTCGTCCAATATCAAATGGGAGACTACACGAGGCAGGACATTGCTCCCGTTTACGAAGAAAAACCGGTTCCCATCGATCAGCTCGAAACACTTGCCGGCCAGGATAAATTCGACAAAAATGAACTTGAAAAGATTAGAGAAAAGCTGAGTGCTCTGAGAGTCGAACTCGACGCCCTGATGAGGGAATCGAGGCAAATCGAAAAGATAATCCGGAAGGAGATGGATTCCCTCGAACACAAAACAGGTCTCCCCGTGGTAAGCGGGATAATTTCAGATATACGTTTAAAATATGGGGATTATAACGAAAAGATCACAGCCTATCTTGACGAGGTTCTGGAGCACATACTCTCAAATCTAAAGATGTTCAAGGAACAGGAGGATGAACAGGCAAGCCGGCAGGCGCCCATGTTGCCCTTTATGCAGTCACCGAAAAAGAGTTTCCTCGAATATAAGGTTAACGTTCTGGTTGATAATTCCAAGACGGAAAAGGCGCCTGCCATTATAGAAACGGCGCCGACATACAAGAATCTATTCGGCACCATTGAAAGAGAAATTGACAGATCAGGATTCTGGAAAACCGATTTTACCCACATAAAGGCGGGGTCTCTATTAAGGGCGAATGGCGGGTATATCGTCTTTAACGCGCTCGAAGCACTCGTCGAGCCGGGAGTATGGCCATTTCTAAAAAGGACACTAAAAAACAGACTCTTAAACATGCAGCCCTATGACCCCTTCAGCATGGCTTCCACGGCAATCAAGCCTGAGCCGATCCCTACAGACGTAAAGGTTATCATGATAGGGGACGATTATCTCTACCATCTACTTTACAATCTGGAGGAGGATTTCAAAAAGATATTCAAGACAAAGTCGCAGTTTGATACGGAAATGCCCGTAAATGATGAGCGAATCGCCGATTATGCCTGCTTTATAAAGAAAATAACTGAAGATGAGGGATTGCTCCCCTTTGATAAGACTGCCGTGGCGGCTGTAGTCGAGTTCGGTATCCGGCTTACGGGAAAACAGAAAAAATTATCCACCAGATTCAGCGATGTTGCCGATCTGTTAAGGGAGGCAAATTACTGGGGAAAAAAGGATGAGAGCAACATCATAAGAGAGAATCATATTAATAAAGCTTATGAAGAAAAGATAGGACGGCTAAACCTTGTAGAGGACAAAATCCAGGAAATGATAGCCGATGGGACCATCATGATCGATACCGAAGGGAGGGTATGCGGTCAGGTGAATGGTCTTTCCGTTTATGATATGGGAGATTACTCGTTTGGAAAGCCCGCAAAGATAACGGCGGAAACATCCATGGGAAGGGCAGGCATTATCAACATAGAAAGAGAAGCAAAACTTTCGGGCAAGACTCACGACAAGGGAGTATTAATCCTGGAGGGGTATTTCAGAGGTAAGTATGCCCAGGACAAACCCCTGACGATGAGTGCCAGTATCTGTTTTGAACAATCTTATGGAGGGGTCGACGGAGACAGCGCCTCGTCAACCGAGATTTATGCGATACTTTCGAGTCTTTCAGGCATTCCCATAAGACAGGATATAGCCGTTACCGGATCGGTCAACCAGAAGGGCGAAATCCAGCCTATCGGAGGTGTCAACCAGAAGATCGAAGGGTTTTACGATGTATGCAGGGCAAAGGGGCTTATGGGTGAGCCGGGTGTAATTATACCGGCCCTTAATGTTCCCGACCTGATGTTGAGAAAGGACGTGGTAAAAGCCGTTTCTGAAGGAAAATTTCGAGTCTACCCGGTGGAGACTATCGATGAGGGGATAGCGATATTGACCGGGGCAGAGGTGGGGGAGATGGATGAACAGGGTAATTACCCTCCCGGTACGGTGAACTTTCTGCTAAATGAAAAGTTAACATCTCTCGCAAAAGGTCTCAAGGCTTTCGGGGAAGAAGAGAAGAATGAAGAAAAAAAATCGGATGATGAATAACCAATCAGTATGAAGGAGTATTGAATAATGCAGAGGATAAAAAATCGTTTATTGCTTTTGATTACAGGGATCTTTCTCATCTCTGGCTGCGCAGTTATGGCTGTAGGCGGCGCGGCGGTCAGCGGAGGTACAGGCACATTCTTTTATATAAATGGTAACTTAAAAACCGATTACCATTATTCCTTTGATAAGATATGGAATGCCTGCGAAAAAACCGTAGCCTACATGAATGCCGTCGATGTGATACCGGCTAAAGAGATAAGCAAGGGCACCATCGATGCGCTTATAGACGGGGAAAAGGTCGCGATATCAGTCAAATACAAGGCAAAGGATCTGACGACCGTATCGATCAGGGTTGGCCTGTTAGGAGACAAACTTGCATCGCAGCGTTTGCATGACAATGTAGTTGATTCCCTCCTGAAGAAATAGCACTCTCTTTAAGCAAAACTATTAAGCCCGGGTGTCATCCCGGGCTGATAGCGTCATGTTGCCTCTTGCTCGCAACAATAAATACTGATTGCCTCGTAATAAAAAGCGCAACTCCACAAATCACTCCTTTTTTATTTCATCCAGGCCGTAATTCCTTATCTTCTTGTGAAGATTGCTCCTTTCCACGCCGATTGAATCGGCCGTCTTTGTAACGTTCCACCCGTTTTCCGCAAGTTTCTGGAGAATATATTTTTTTTCAAACTCCCTGCGTGCGTCCTTTAAAGAATTGGCGGGATGAAGGGTCACGTCTATATGGTCAAATTTCTTGTTCTCCTTAATCAGGGGAGATATATCCTGTGCGGCAATGACATCGGTTGCTGTCATGATAGTGAGACGCTCTATTATGTTCTTCAGCTCTCTCACATTACCGGGCCAGTCATGCGTCATCAGTACATTGAGTGCGTCATCGGTAATCGTCTTCTGCTTTCCCTCCTCTTCAAGGGAAAATTCCTTCATAAAGTGGTTTGCCAGCAGGGGGATGTCCTCCTTTCTCTCCCTTAGCGGGGGAACCAGAAGGGGAATCACGTGCAGCCGGTAATAGAGGTCCTGTCTGAATCTTTCCTCTTCCATCTCCCTTTCAAGATCCTTGTTTGTTGCCGCAAGGATCCGAACATCCGTTTCAATAATCTTTGTTCCTCCCACCCTTTCGAACTTCTTCTCCTGAAGAATTCTCAGAATCTTTGCCTGCGCATTCAGGCTCATATCGGCGACTTCGTCGAGAAAGATAATACCCTCGTTGGCCAGGTCAAATTTTCCCCTCTTTTTTGCCGTGGCGCCTGTAAATGCCCCTTTTTCGTGCCCGAAAAGCTCGCTCTCAATTAATTCCTCCGGTATGGCGGCGCAGTTCACCTCGATGAATGGTTTATTGGATCTGCGGCTCTGTTTATGTATCGACCTGGCAACCAGTTCCTTTCCCGTGCCGTTTTCACCCATAATCAATATCCAGGCGTTTGTCGGGGCAATTATCTGGATCATCTCCCTTAATTCTACAATCGCCTTGCTCTCACCCTGAAGCTCGTCAAAGGGCATCATCCTGTCCCTCAGGAGTCTGTTCTCTTCTTCCAACCTGACAAGGTCCAGGGCATGATTCACAATAATAACGACCTTATCGAGAGACAGCGGTTTTTCAATAAAATCGAAGGCCCCCAGCTTTGTAGACCTGACGGCGGATTCTACAGTCCCATGTCCCGATATCATAATAACCTGTATATGGGGGTAGTTTGTCTTGATACTCTGAAGGATCTCAATACCGTTGACTCCCGGAAGCCATATATCCAACAAAACAAGATCGGGGAGTTCTTCCTCTATGATCCTGAGGCACTCTTCTCCGCTCGGCGCCGTCAAAACCTCATGGCCTTCGTCGGATAAAATACCCTTCAGTGACCGGCATATGCTTTCTTCATCATCGACAACAAGTATCATATTGTTCATAATTTCATCCTACGTAACGGGTAATTCAAAGGATACTATCGTGCCTTTTGGAGCATTGTCCTTTACGGTTACGGAACCATTATGGTCTGATATTATGGAATTTACAATCGCAAGACCGAGACCGGTTCCCGATTTCTTGGTCGAAAAATAGGGTTCAAATAGCCTCATCTTATCCTTTGGCGCTATACCGGAACCGTTATCTTTCACTTCAATCACGGTCTTCTTGTGTGCTTTATCATAAGCGGTAATGATATAAACCTTTCCATTCCGATCAGTCGCCGAAATAGCATCCGACGCATTGTCCAGGAGATTTACCATTACCCGCTTTATCTGTTCGGCATCAATCTTCAATCGTGGAATGTCGTTACCTCTCTCAAATTTATACCTGATGCCTTTATGGGCATCCTGAAAAAGCGCTACAGAATCCTCTATGACTGCATTAAGATCATTTGAAACGAGTTTCGCTACGGGCATCCTTGCGAATTGTGAAAACTCATCCACCAGATTTTTCATGACATCCACCTGGTTTATTATTGTCCCTGTACATTCCTGAAAGACAGAACTGTCATCGCCCGCTATTTTATCGCCATACCTTCGTTGCAATCTCTCGGCGCAGAGCCTGACGGGAGTCAGGGGGTTTTTTATCTCGTGGGCGATCCTTCTCGCGACCTCTCTCCAGGCAGCGACCCTCTCAGCCTTCTGAAGTTCGGTAAGGTCTTCAAAGACGACCACCATTCCCATATAGTTATTGTTATCATCCCGCAATATGGCGAACGATACCAGCATGGTCAAGACTCTATCCTTCAGCGCCAGCTGCACCTGTTTTCCCCTGAAATCATCGCCACTTTCCTCCAGCCCTCTCAGAAATTGACTGACCAGCTCCATATGTTCCGGTTTTAAAACCTTTTTATATTTTTTATTCAGGACCTTTCCGGTCTTTATACCCAACAATCTCTCTGCCGCACTGTTTATCGTGGTTATTACGTCGTCTTTATCTATGGAAACAACCCCGGCGGAAACATTGCGCAAAACGGTAGCCATATACTGTCTTCGCTGTTCAAGGTCTATATTCGCCCTTCCCAGCTCTTCGCTTCTTTCCTTGAGATCTCTCGTCATCTTATTGAAGGAATCTACCAGTACCCCTAGCTCGTCTTCGGCTAATACGTCTATGTGATGATCCAGATCACCGAGAGACACCTTCTTCGTTGCCTCCGCAAGGTCCTGTATGGGAACAGTTATACCCCTCGCCAGGAAAAGACCGAACCATGTAGCAGAAAATACGATGAAGAGGGTTACGATAGAGAGCATGATTATGTAGCTGATCTTTATGGGGCCCTTCAGCATCCTGAGCTGTTTGTATTCTTCGGAACTTCTTGATATAATAGACATTTTATCCATTATGTTTTTGTTTATATAATAACCGACAACCACAGCCCCGATAACTTCCCTGGGAGTAAAATTGGAATAGAGGGGAACTATTCCACTGACGAGTTCGCCCGTGCCCGCAACCTGTACAGATGAGAGTGCCTTGCCGCTAAAAATATCCTCTCGCACCTTCGGGGAAAGCTTTAGAGGAGGAATGTCGGGATTGTTCGGATCTTCAAGAAATATATTCTGTTTTCTGTTATCCAGATATACAGTGATAGATCCCAGATTTAAGTCCTTCTGACGTTCAGCCAGTAATGTCTTGAGAAACTCCGCCTGCTTTTTCTCGTATAATTTATTGTCTGTTATCTGGCCACCGATTCTTTCGGCATTATTTTTGGTATTATCTGCAAGCTGCTGATAATAGTCCTGGGCAATCTCAAGGGATACATTCAGGGCGCTTCCCATTTTTATGTTAAACCAGTTTTCTATACTGTTGGAGAGAAACTGGATCGAAACCACGAAGAGGACAACTGTAGGTATTAAAGACAGACTGACGAAGGCTGCAACAAGCTTCGTGCGCAGCTTCGAGCCCATTATGCCGCGTCTTCTCTCAAATATCAGTTTCACGAGATTTCTTACAATAAGGAATATAAGGAGGATAATGAGAATAAAATTTATGTTTATCAGGCCAAAGATTAGAATTTCGCTGGATATGGGAAGGAGAAGTTCTATGCTTGAAAGATGGCTCTCCACATAGGTCATAATAATTATAAGGGCAATCGTTATAATTATTATGATACGTTCCCTCTTCCGCCTTCTTGATTCTTTCGTATCCATAGCTCTCGCTCTTTATATGAGGTTGTTCTCCAATTTAGTCGGAGAACAACCAGGGATTCCAGGGTTCAAGCAGTGTACCCCATTCACCTTTTTCAATTTAATCTCAAGCTCCAGTGTAACCGTGAACAGTTACGTTTTACCTTAATTGACCCTAACCGGGCAATGATCCTAACTAATAAATAAAGTCCTGCCGGTACCAGTCAGTCTCAAAATCCCATAGAGAGAGAAAAAAGAAGACATATTCCAGGTGCAGCGGGAGACGTACCTTATCCAGTTTGGCTTTCACGCGAACATAGTACCTCTTGTCCCTGACCAATCGTTTTAAAGGGATAACGGCAAATCCGTTCAGATCTGACATCGCCGTCTTCGCCTGGAACATATATGTGAACTGTTCCGTTTTTTTTCCCTCTTCCGTATAGGTGACGTAGAAAATTTTTTTTATATTATCGTATTTGATTGTGTGCTTGACCTCAAAGGATGATTCCAGCTTATCAAGATTTTTATCCCGCTCCTGGTATAATTCAACGACGAATGTAAAGGTAGTAGGAATTCCTGCTTGTATCGCCTCTTCCATCTTCATAGTAAAACAATTCTTCACCCTGAAATAGATGAGAACATTGCCGGAAGCGCTAGTTATCAAAAAATCGGTTATCTTGGCCTCTACACCGAATGATTTGACAGGTGAAAAAAGCAAAAGATATGAATTAAGAAACAAGACAAAGAGGAAGATCTTTCTACGCATGCAATAAATTCCCTGTAGATGCCTTCTGTACCGGATATTGTACATACAACCCAGAAACATTACCGAAATGTCGGGGGCTTCCTGATACTTCAAGAAACCTCCGGCCTCCCAATTATTCTATAATAAAGCGTATTATATTAAGAAACAGAAGAGCAAAAAGCAAGATTTATTTGAGAAGTGTATTTATGGAAGATACTACAATTCGGCAGGAATTCCCTCTAAAAAGGAATTTGACAGTGTTTCCTTCTCCTCCTTCCCGTTAGAAAATTGTACTATTTCCCAGCACTTCCTGTTAGACAGGAGCTTTCTAAGGAGGAGATTGTTAAGTTTATGCCCCGATCTATGAGCCCAGAAATGACCGATAATGGGCATCCCCAGAAGAAACAGATCACCTATGGCATCGAGAATTTTATGTTTCACAAATTCGTCTTTGACCCTCAGACCCTCTTTATTGATAACCTTTTCATCATCCAGGACTATGGCATTCTTTAAGGAACCACCCAACGCCAATCCCTTTGCCTGAAGATATTCGACCTCCCTCAAAAACCCGAACGTGCGGGCTTCAGAAATATCTTGTTCGTAGGTATCCCGGGAAAAAACCATATGATAGGATTGCTTGCCGATCAATGGGTGGTCAAAGTCTATATCGTACGTAATTTTAAACTCGTCCGAGGGCATGAGCCTTGCCTCACCCTCTTCGTCAGATACCGAAACAGGTCTCTTTATTACCATGTATTTTCTCGGTTTATCCTGAACCTCTATATCCGCCTCCTTTAACATGCCTATAAATGGGAGGGCACTACCATCCATGATGGGTACTTCAAATGAGTCTATTTCTATAGAGGCATTATCTATCCCCATGCCATAAAGAGCGGACATGAGGTGCTCAACCGTGGAAACCCTGGTTCCATTCAGACCGATAGTAGTAGCCAGTATCGTATCAGAAACATTTGTCACTTCGGCCTTTACCTTATTGTCGTTCAATAAATCCTTCCGGCAGAATACAATTCCCTTGTCCACGCCGGCCGGTTTGATTGTCATGTTGATCTTCCTGCCCGAGTGCAACCCGACACTACAACACCCTACTTCATTCTTAATCGTCTTCTGCATATATGTATTCATAACCGCTCAACCCTGTATTAAAAATCTTATCCTACCCACTAGAGAGCAACAATTATGCCAATCTTTTCAGCAGTTCACCGAAGACAGATTCCGCCCTTAAGCAGCTTAAAACAATACTGTTTTCATTTTTCTCAACCATTTCCCGTTGAGTGCAAACACCAGAATGTGTGGTAAAAATACCACATGGGGTGGTGTAATCGATAGGACATTGTTTCAAATCCGCATGGATCGACGCTGAAAGATAACTTGAACCGCTCGTAAAAAGCTCCGCTATGCCGACACATCGGCATTATAATTGGAAGTAACTTTTACAAAGCATGTTTAAGGCCGATGGGGGCATCGGCCCCTACATATTGTAGGGCCTGTTCCCCGAACAGGCCGTGTATCCGGATAGTATACATATAAATCAATAAGTTATGTTAAATTCGGCCAAACGAGTTCCTTAGAAGTCTTTTTACAAAGTCGTTAAAAACAATTTGAGTAACACCCTGTCAGGGTTTCTTCTTTGTCCTTTTATAGAATCTTTCTTTCTCGCTATATATGCAACCGCAATACTGCTGCCTGTACATACCCAGTGTCTTCGAAGCATCGATCCCTTCTTTCCACCCTTTACTGAAATCCTGACAGTAGAAAGGAACATCCTTTTCCTTTGCCACGCTTTTTCCCAAGGTCTCTATTAAATCGCTGTCCTGAAATTTGCTGTAGAGAAGCGTCGTCGTAAAACCTTCAAAATTCCCCCTCTTCGCGACATTGGCCGCATATATGAGGCGGGTATAATAGCAATACCTGCATCTGGTTTCTTCCCGAAAGACCACTTCCCTCAAAAAATTCTCCATCGGATATTCATCTGAAAAGATGAGTTTGAGCCCCACCTTGCCGGCGTATTCTATCAGCGTATCGAGCCGCTTTTTATATTCAGAATAGGGTTGTATGTTGGGATTAAAAAAAAGGCCTACAACATCGTGCCCCGCTTCCCGCATAGTTTTGAGCGGATATATGGCACAGGGAGCACAGCATATATGGAGCAAAATTTTCATAGCGCTTTTCTTACGATTGCATTAATTCCCGATGACTCAGAACAGCTCCGCCTGTTCTTTCCCAGTCCATTTCCTCTTAAAATGATCATAGGCAAGCCTTGTAACCACCCTCCCCCTGGCCGTCCTGTGAAGATATCCTTCCTGAATCAGATATGGCTCATAGACATCTTCGATGGTCGTCTTCTCTTCGCCTATTGCCGATGAAATACTGTCAATGCCTACAGGTCCACCGTTAAACTTGTCAATCAATGTGAGGAGTATCTTCCGGTCCATGAGGTCGAGTCCCTTGTAGTCAACTTCCAGCATATCGAGAGCGTCTATGGCAACCTTCCTGGAAATCGATCCATCGGCCTTGACCTGGGCAAAATCCCTGACTCGTCTCAGGAGCCTGTTTGCAATCCTCGGTGTCCCCCTGGAACGTAGTGCAATTTCACCAGACCCGTCGTCGTCGATCTTAATGGACAAAATCTTCGACGATCTCTTAATGATAGTTGAAAGTTCCCCGGGGGTATAAAACTCGAGCCTGAAGGTTATTCCGAAACGGTCACGAAGCGGGGATGTGAGAAGGCCGGCCCTCGTGGTGGCGCCTATCAGAGTGAATCTGGGAATATCAAGTTTCATCGACCGTGCCGAGGGGCCCTGCCCGATGAGGATATCTATGTAAAACTCCTCCATCGCCGGGTAGAAGATTTCCTCGACTACATGAGGCAGTCTATGAATCTCATCTATAAAGAGAACTCCATATTCGTTCATGTTGGTCAGAATTGCCGCAGTATCTCCCGGACGTTCTATTACAGGTCCCGAAGTTACCTTTATATCGACGTCCATCTCTCTCGCTACAATATGGGCCAGTGTAGTCTTTCCCAGCCCGGGAGGACCATAGAGCAACACATGATCAAGGGTCTCGCCCCTCTTCCTGGCCGCCTCAATAAATATGGAGAGGTTTTCTTTCACCTTTTCCTGCCCCACATATTCACTCAAGCCCTTCGGCCTCAGGGAATGTTCATATCCCCCTTCATCTTGAAACTGGGCAGGATTTACAATGCACTCCGTCATAATTTACTCAACTCGATAAAATCTTCAATGATTCGGTGAGAAGGCTTTCCAGCGTCAGTTTTTCACCACATTCATGCAACACCTTATCCACTGCCTTTTTGGCTATACCGCTGTTGTATCCCAAGTTGATGAGGGCGGACAGGGCATCCTCTTTAACAGGGACATGGACATCTTCACCCGGCATCTCTTCTGACGCCACTCCACGGATTTTATCCTTAAGTTCAAAAATCAGCCTTTCGGCCATTTTTTTACCAATCCCCGGTATGCTCATAAGCATGCTTATATTCTCCGTGGAGATAGCCTTCACCAATTCCTCCGCAGAAATACCTGATAGTATATTGATTGCCAATCTCGGCCCGATTCCGGACACGGAAATAATCAGATGGAAGATATCCCTCTCTCTCGGATCGGAAAAGCCAAAAAGGCTTATCGAATCCTCCTTAACATGGGTATGGATAACGAGACGAACCATCTCACCTGTGTCAGGGAGGTGATAGAAGGTGCTTAATGGAACACTTACCCCGTACCCGATCCCATGGACATCAACTATAACGTAATTTGTGGATTTATATGACAATATACCCTTTAAGCTGGCAATCATTTAGAGAGCTCCCGCCTTTAAAAAATTCGAGTGACATACAGCTATCGCAAGGGCGTCCGATGCGTCGGGAGGAGGCAAATCGGGCAGTCTCAATATGGACTTTACCATATATTGAACCTGACTTTTTTCTGCCCTCCCGTATCCAACAACGGCCTTCTTTACTTCCAGTGGCGCGTATTCATAAACAGGGATATCACTATGGGCCGCTGCCAATATTATTGCTCCCCGTGCATGACCCTGCTTTATAAGGCTCTTTACATTTTTGCCGTAAAAGATATCTTCTAAAGATATTACGTCGGGTGTATATCCTTCAACGATTTTCATCAAGCTCGCATATATGGTCTTCAGACACTGGGACAGAGCTTCACCCTTTCCTATCTTTATCTCACCATAGGTAATTACTTCCAGCCCTCTATTCCCTTTTTCGATAACACCGTATCCTGTGATTCTGGTGCCCGGATCGATCCCTAATATTACCAATTTCTCACATCTCGCAACTCTATGGCGTTATTGACTCAACCTTTCCATTATTTCGTCCGGTATATCAAAATTAGCATACACATTTTGGACATCATCATTATCCTCGAGTTTTTCCATTAGTTTGAGGATCTGTCCCGCCTTCTGTTCATCGAGTTTAACTGTAGTTTGAGGGACCATGCTTATCTCTGCCAGGAGATATTTAAGACCCGCTTCGTCAATGGCCGCCTTAACGCTTTCAAAGGAGACCGGGTCGGTAATGACCTCATATTCGCTTTCCTGCTCGACGATATCCTCGGCGCCCGATTCCAAAACCAACTCCATCAGCGTATCCTCACCGGCATCTTTTTTATCAAAGACTATGCTCCCCTTTTTCTCGAACATCCAGGACACGCATCCATTTTCTCCCAGGTTTCCACCATGCTTGGTCAGTATATGCCGTATCTCGGCAACGGTTCTATTCTTATTGTCTGTCACTACATCAACCAACAGGGCAACACCGCCGGGGCCGTAACCTTCATAAACAGTCTCTTCAAAGGCGGCTGCCCCTTCCAGATCTCCCGTGCCCTTTTTTATCGCCTTTTCTATATTGTCTTTTGGCATATTCTCCGCTTTGGCGGCTAATATAGCCTGCCTGAGTCTGGAATTACCCTCTTGATCACCGCCACCGATTCTGGCTGCAAGCGTTATTTCCTTTATGATCTTCGTAAAGATCTTTCCCCTTTTTGCGTCTATAGCTCCTTTTTTCCTCTTTATCGTACTCCATTTTGAATGGCCGGACATACCAAATCGTCTCCTATCAAAGAGTTATAGTTGAAATATAGCACAATAGAATATACCTTGTAAAACAAAAAACCCCGGGGCGGCATCTCGGAATCATCTCATCTCCTGAAGATCTTTATCTCTTTAGCATCCCGGTTGATGAGCCCTCGCATAAACAGCTTTATTACGAAAGAATCAGATATTTCATTTTATACGATGGGAAGGTGGCATCATGAGAATATAATGTTTCATGCAATTATTAAATATAATGAATTATATTTATATTGATAATTATTTCTTGACATGACAAAATTTCTTGTATAGCGTATTGTTGTTTTAGTATATAATAAAGATTAGTTCCAGAAAACAAGATTGGAAGTCTGATAAGAAAGGAGGTGAAGGAAGACAACAACAGGAAAGACAATTTGGCAAGTAGAATCCATTTCTCAAAGAAGTTACATTTAACCCCGTCCAGAGCCGGTAGCATTCTCACCCAGAACTCACCGTTGTAATTGATAAAATCATCACTCAAATTGACGTGCAGCAGGATATCAAACTATTTACTCTGGATGTTATTTGAAATACGACGAAAGGAGAAGGGTTTTATGAATACCGAAAATAACAAGATTGACTGGTCGTCACTATGGAAGAAGGAAGATTGGTGGGCTTGCTGGATCGGTTTGCTTATCGTTGTCCTGGCCACCCCAGCCTTCAACTGGGTACCCAAAGTACCAAAGATTGGTACATGGAACACATTGGCGGAAGCATTTCCTAAAGGAATGGACACCGTCACGGCTACCGTTACTCTGTTCATTATCCTCAGCGTACTCACACTCATCGGAATCGCCGCCATGAAGCGGGACGTCAAACGCTATCTTCCCAGCTTCGCTGTTATCTTCATACTCAGTTTTATAGCGATCGTTATAGCCAAGCAGGGAGTTATCAAATATTGGGGCATTTCCTATGTCATATGGGCGCTGGCCTTCGGGTTGATAATCAGCAATGTTTTTGGTGTCCCTGACTGGCTGAAGTCGGGCGTAATGACGGAGTACTTCATCAAGATCGGACTGGTTATCATGGGGCAGCGAATCATGTTTTCCACGATAGTGAAGGCAGGGGCCGTCGGAATGGCCCAGGCCCTCCTCGTTGTTGGACCGGTCTGGTTCGGAACCTACTGGATCTGCCGGAGGTTCGGCCTGACAGAGCGGTTCTCAAGCATTATAGCCAGCGGTAATGCCATCTGCGGCGTTTCCGCCGCCATAGCCGCCGGAGGAGCCGTCCAGGGTGATCCGAAAGAAGTGAGCTACATGGTTGCCTGGCTGATGATCTGCGCCGTTGTCCTCATCATCATCCTGCCCCCCATAGCCAAATGGATGAACCTTCCCACAAATATGGCAGGTGCATGGATCGGAGGTGTCATTGACAATACCGGCTCGGTGGTGGCCGCAGGAGAGATAATAGGCTCTGAACAAGCTCTCAAGGCGGCTGCAATCGTGAAGATGGCCCAGAATGTGCTGATCGGTTTTGCCGCTTTCTTCCTGGCCCTCTGGGCTAGTTTGAGTCTGTCTGTAAAGGAAGGCGCTGAGAAACCCTCCTTCATGGAAGTATGGTTCCGATTCCCCAAATTTATCGTCGGTTTCTTCGTGGCTTCTATCATCATCTCATTCTTCGTCGAGCCGACCTATGGCTCAAAGGCAGCAAAGTCGATGCACGGTGTGTGCAAAGGCTATCGTGAATGGTTCTTTACCCTGGCCTTTGTATGCATCGGTCTTGAAACGAGATTCAAAGAATTACTCACCGTCGGCGGTGGGAAACCTGCTATCGCCTACTGGCTTGCCCAGCTCGCAAACGCATTCTGGACACTGCTCATTGTCTGGATCCTCTGGTCCGGCATATTCTTCACTCCACCCATCCCGCCAGGTTAAAGGCAACGAAAAAGGGGGGGCCACAGGCCCCCCCTTTTTCATCCCATATTATTGTATAATGTTAGCCGGTTATATGAACTATCGCGATGATTTCATCCCGCCTCAGGGGGCGTAGTGTGCCGCTCCGGAATCGTTGACATGGAGAGAGATTGATGTTAATCGTTAGGTGATATACTGTCATCGTCTGGGCACCAACTGGAGGATGCTATGAAAGATAAATACGATATGATCCTGTCGGCAGAAGAGGCCTTCGCCAGAGAAGCCGCCCTCGGTGTAATCGTAAGGAGGCCTATTACCGCATGGCACTACATGATCCCCGGCATGTTTATCTTCGATTATCTGAGGAGAA
>JAUVXT010000197.1 GCA_030603465.1 Deltaproteobacteria bacterium | reverse complement strand
TAAAAAGCTCCGCTATGCCCCGACGAGTCGGGACATTATAATTGCAAGTAACTTGCATTATTTAAATTCGCGTATTACTTGGCATATATTAAGAAGTATCAATAAGTTATGGCGATTTTGTAAATTCTAGTTACTTGGAAGTCTTTTTCGAGCGGATTGAAGCTCCCCGCAACAAGTTGCGGAGAATGTTCGACTGTTAAGGAAAAAATTCATTTTTTATTCGCTCGCTGTTCAGTTCAAAACCCTCAATCTATATATTCTTCGATGGCCTTGATCGCCGTAAAGAGGACATTGTTTACGGGTGTCGGGACGGCGTGTTTTTTACCAAGTTCGATGATTTTCCCCGCGAACATTTCCACCTCCGTCTTCCTCTTTGCCTCCACGTCCTGGAGCATGGATGTCCTCCCCCGCGGGGATAGCTTATACATAAAATCATACCAGTTTTTTATGTCCTCTTCGTAGAGATTAACCCCTTTCGTCCGTGCGATATCCATAACCTCCCTCATGGTCAATTCCATGAGATCTCTGGCATGGGATGATTGCTGGAAGACCGAAAAGGGTGCGCGCAGAACGGCCGACACCTGATTGATACCCACATTTACCATGAACTTCCACCACAGGTTTCGTATCATATCATCGGGTATTTCATAGGTAATACCGGCCATGTCGAAGAGGGCCCGCACCTTCTTTACCCGCTCTGAAAGTGAATGATTGCTGGCTTCGCCAAAAAACGTTTTTCCCTGTCTGGTATATACGACCTGATCTTTCTTCCTGAGAGCATCTATCCCCGCCACTGTTGAATATAATATCTTTTCCGTGCCATAGGCGGCGCCTATCTGCTCTTCGCTCTCTATCCCGTTCATAACGGATAATATGGCGGTATCTTTGCCTATCACACACTTCATGTCCCGAATTGCTTCCTCAAGGTGATGGTGTTTTACTGCAACGATGACGAGATCAGCGGGGAGTACCTTCTCTTTCGGGCTTATTATGGGTATGGGATAATGTTTATTATTGACGGTCAATCCCATTTTTTTGAGTGATTCATTGCGCTTTCCCCCGGCTACGAGGGAAACGCATTTCTTGTCCACGTCATAAAATCTGCTGGCATAGAAGGAGCCCATTGCCCCGGCCCCGATTACTGACACTCTTACTCCAGACGACATCCGTTTACTCCTTTTGAAATGAACTGAATCGCGAGCGCATAAAATTAGCAATTTTTCTTAACGGTCGGAGATTCTCCGCAGCCGCAATGCTAAGTTAAATTAATACCTGAAAACAGCAGCCACATGTGTTTTGTCGGGCATTTCCTCCGGTTCCACAGCGTATACGGTGCCTCCGCTCAATAGTGTCTGAATCGCGGCAAGATCGAGAAGATCTTCATGTCCCGACCCCCCGTCATCGCTTAATTGAACCTCATTTGCCTCAGGATCGAAGATTCCCCATTGCTGCACACCGAGGGCGACAAACAATACTTTGACCTTTCCTCTGCGGGCAGCGCTAACGATCTCCGTTATATCCTGGGAAGTGAGTCCCGTGCCGGCATTTTGCCTGTACCGGTCTACCGCCTTTGCCCTTTTTTGATCCATAAGGGGTTCAATGATTGGCATGGTCATGCCGTGCAGCTTATCTCCGCTCAACCCTTCGGGGTTTCCTGGAATTCCTTTCTCCGATAGTTTGGGGTAGGTGTTGGCCTCTTTATAGATAGGAAGGAGATAATCGACCCCGGCAAACATCAGGGGAGACTTCTTTCCCTTTAAAAACTCGCGAAGTCCCCTGTCGATCTGTTTGAAATATTGAAGAATTTTTAATTTTGTATCCTCTGTTCCCGTGTGAAGCTGGAGACGTTTTTCAAAATCGTCGAGATTAAGGGCTTCATCAAGGCTTTCGGGGATACCTTCAAGTTCTACCTCCTTCGACTGATATCGCGAGCACTCGAAGAGCCTCACACCATTCTGGCTGATTGCGAGTATGTAAAATTCTATGTCGTTGCCAAGTATCGGCAAAAGTGGTTTTAGATGAAAACGATCTGTTACGACAACCAGTTCTTCGAAATCCTGTGGGAGCCGGTAGTATTTAAAAAAATCCAGAGAGAAGAATATGGCAAGTCCATTTTTCTGGTTCCGCCAGAAAGACGAATCCCCTACGAACTCTTGTGCAGGCGATATCAAATCTTTTGCTTCCGAGGGACGTAACCCCGATGAAATCAGGCGTTCCTCTGTGTCACGGAGCAAATTTTTATACCTGATCTGATTCTGCTGGGTCTCCACACCCTTTTTCATGGTCGGCATATATATTGATACACACGTCCCCAGCTTTTCCTGCATTAAGGATCTTAATTCATCTTTCGATAGTATGTTCATAAAACTTGCCTCCCTTCCGGCATATCATTTAATAACGTTATCTCAGGAAATAAGAAAAGCGTCCTCTCAGATGTGATGTGATAAAGTTGCCATATAAAAAACATGCACATAGAAGAAGGACGCCATAATAGAAAGATAGTAAATAATGGCAAAAAAGTAAAGGGCCTTATATGCCACATCCGGAAAATCGGTGGGGTACAGAATCTTTTCAAACATTTTTGTACCTCCAGACTAACAATTGACCGCATATCGCATATGGTTGGCATGTATTTTCTCATATTATATTTCCGGAAGCAAATAAAAAGGCGGCTTCTCACAAAAAAACCGGCTGACCGACGTATAACCGGCCCGGTCGTTCCTTTGTCGAGCTAAAAACCTGTGTATGCCTTTTGGAAGGTGAGATCCACGACTGCCGCTGTTTTGTCTATTACCTTGACAGGCAGAGATATTTTTTTTAATATTCGCACCCGTGGGGAGGGGAATTACTGTCTATACATCCGTCGTATGTCCCTCCATTTGATGCCGGATCATTTGCATAATTATCTCAGGTGTTGTTTCAGGAAGCAGAGAAGACATCGTTAAGAAAAAGATTCTCGGCAACTTGTCGCGGGTAGCTTCAATAATCCTATTACTTCTCATGTTCGGAGGTGTTGTCTTGGATTTTACGTTGTGTGAACGGATCGCAGCAAACATATCTCAGGTGATTGTGGGGAAGGCCCATGCCATTGAACTCATGCTCGTCGGCCTCCTGGGCAATGGCCATGTTCTGTTGGAGGATGTCCCGGGACTGGGAAAGACATTGCTGGCCAAATCCCTGGCCAGGAGCATCGGTGGGTCTTTCAAGAGGGTTCAATTTACGCCGGACCTGCTTCCTGCCGATATAACTGGTTTCAATGTCTATAATCAGCAGACATGCCGGTTTACATACCAGGCTGGCCCCATTATCACCAACATTCTCCTTGCCGATGAGATTAACCGGACCATACCGCGCACCCAGGCGAGTCTCCTCGAGAGCATGGAGGAACGCCAGGTAACGGTAGACGGTCAGACTCTCATGCTGCCTCATCCCTTTTTCGTGATGGCGACCCAGAATCCGATTGAACTGGAAGGGACATTTCCGCTGCCGGAGGCGCAACTTGACCGGTTTCTCCTTAAGATACATCTAGGATATCCCGAAAAGGACGATGAGATCTCGATTCTGGAACGATTTCGAGAGGATGATCCGCTGCTTACGCTGGAGGCTGTGGCGAGCCCCGAGCAGATTGCCGAACTGCAGCAGGCGCGGAAGAAGATCCGCATCTCCCTGCCGGTGAGGGAATACATCGTCGATCTGGTGAAGGCCACCCGCGACGACGACTCCTCTCGTTTCGGTGCCAGCCCGCGGGGTTCTCTCGGGTTGATGCGCGCAGGCCAGGCGCTGGCCGCGCTGAGAGGGCGAGACTATGTGCTGCCTGACGATGTCAAGTATCTGGTCCGTCCCGTTCTTGCTCACCGGTTGATTTTAAAGGAGGAAGAACAGTTGTGGGGAGAAACGCCGGAGCGTCTTCTGGATGAAATCCTGGGGCGCATACCGGTGCCGAGCGCCTGAATAAGAATTATTATTGCTCCGGCAACAATATATGGCAAAACCGTCATTCCCGCGGAGGCGGGAATCCAGGATTAGACTGGATGCCGGATCGGTCCTGCCCCGTACCTGATACGGGGTCCGGCATGACATTTGATATGTTTAATTGCCGGTGTAATAATAGTGAATGGATCACCGCTGGTTCAATCTTGAAGATTGAACCAGTTGAACAGTCGGAGATCTCCCGCAAATTGCTTTGGCAATTTTCAAATACAGTTGCTTAGAAACTACATCCCGAGGCGGTTATCATGGAGACACAGGAAGGAAGATTGCCCAGTATTTTTGTCATCCCCCTGATGCAAATCTTTGCGGGTGTCTTTCTCTTTATAGCGCTCTTATACAGACAACGGGATCTCGTCCTGCTGGCGCTGCTGGTGTTGGGTGTTATGGGTGTGTCGAAGGCATGGAGCAGGATGAGCCGCTCCCGTATAAGGTGTTATGCAACGGTCGATAAAGAGCGGCTGTTTCCGGGTGAAAATCTTGCCCTGCAGATAGATGTGGAGAACGCCAAGTTCCTGCCGGTCTGGCTCCGGGTGACTGTACCTGTGGATGGCTCAATGAGCCTCTCCTCCGGCGACAGGATATTCGCCGGTGAAAGCGGTCTTCTGTGGTATCAAAGGGTGAACTTCCGGTGGGAATTGGTTCCCATGCGTAGGGGCATACACCGGGTAGGTCCGCCACATGTAAAGGTGAGCGATCTTTTTGGTTTTTTTCCAAGAGAACGGAGTGGACAAAACGGCCTTCATGTCATCGTCTATCCACGGCTTGTTCCTCTGAGGCCGGTTGCCATGCCGAGGCGTGATTTTTTCGGCATTCCCGGGGCCAAGAATCCTGTGGAGGATCCCATTTATATACTCGGTGTCAGGGATTACCAGAACTGGCGGCCGGCCCGGTACATTCACTGGAAGGCAAGCGCACGCCACCATCGTCTTCAGGAAAAGGCCTTTGAATCTTCGGAACAGGCAAAGGTCTTACTGATCATTGACGTGGATCGCTTTGTAAAAAAGAAGGCGCCGGAGGACTTCGAGAAGATTCTCG
>JAUVXT010000252.1 GCA_030603465.1 Deltaproteobacteria bacterium | reverse complement strand
AATTCGGATAAATACCTCGTGTTAAACATGAGATTCTAAGCTGAATATGATGAAATATCGGGCATTACTCATAATGACCACTACTATATGCACTCTTGTTTTCATTTCATCCGTCTGTTTCGGCGATCAGAACAACTATTTCGTGCCCTGGGAGTTTAACGGTACATCCCACAAAGAACTTTCCGGCAAACCGCCTGAACGTGAAGATATGTCTTTGGCCTCACAAATCTCAGTCAATGGTATAAAATTATTTATTCGTTATATATCTAAAGTAGATGGGGACAGGTGCCCCATGTATCCCACCTGTTCATCATACAGTATAGAGGCTATAAAAAAGCATGGCGTCCTTGCCGGTATTGTTATGACGGCAGACAGGCTCATCCATGAAAACAACGAAATGGACTATGCCCCCGTTATAAAGGTCAGAGATCGTTACCGATATTATGATCCTCTTTCTCATAATGATTACTGGTGGTCCTCAACCAACGCTTCATCCCTTGACAAAATGTAAATTATTAATAACTTAGGTGTATAATGGCAGACGATTATTATAAAATATTGGGTTTAAATAAATCCGCATCAACAGATGAAATCAAAAAGGTCTACAGAAAACTGGCCCTGAAATACCACCCTGATCGAAACCCCGGCAATAAAGAGGCCGAAGAGCGATTTAAGAAGATCAGCGAGGCCTATGCTGTCTTGAGCGATCCCGAAAAGAAGAAACAATACGATACCTTCGGTTCACAGGCGTTCAGCCAAAAGTTTTCCCAGGAAGATATCTTCGGTAATTTCGATTTCAGTTCAATTTTCAGAGATCTCGGTTTTGGTGGCGGCGGCGGACAGGGCGCGGATTTTTCTCGTGTTTTCATGGGTGGACGTCAGCAGCGGGGCAGGGACCCCTTTTCAGACTTTTTCGGTGGACAACAGCAGAGTCAGCAACCGATACCTCAAAGAGGTAATGATCTTGAATATAATCTCTCCATGACCCTTGAGGAGGCTTATACCGGTTCAGAAAAAAGAATATCCTTCAGAAAGGGTAAAGAAAACGAGGATATACAGTTCAAAATACCAAAAGGCATCTGCTCCGGCCAGAAATTGCGACTTTCCGGAAAGGGGAGTGCGGGCGCCTATGGTGGCCCGAGTGGTGATTTATACATCAATGTAAATGTCCTTCCCCATAGCGTATTTACAAGAGAGGGAAATGATATCTTCATTAACAAGAACATTAACTTTACAGAGGCCGTACTGGGCACTTCTATCGATATTCCGACGCTTGCCGGCACAAAAAAGAGGATCAGGATACCCTCCAATACTCAAAATAACACTAAGGTAAGAATGAAAGGCTACGGCCTTCCATCTTTCAAAAAGTCCGGAAAGGGCGATCAGTACGTAAGAATCCTCATCGAGATTCCCAAGAAGCTTTCCGAAAAACAACTCGAATTGGTAAAGAAGCTCGCAAAAGAGGGCCTGTAAACCAGAATACAGATTGAGGAGTTCCCCGCACCAAGAAATGTGTTGTTGTAGCGTTATCCCTCAGCGTGCAACCAATCTGTGGGACACGGAGGCCCCACGCTACGCAACAGGTTACTTTCCATTTATAATGCCGATGTGTTGTCATAGCTGATCCTGCAACGTAATTATTTATTGCCGCAAGCAGCGGGGAATGAGCTCGCTGTTCAGTTCAGGAAAGGGGTGGTTACTGCCACCCCTTTTTATTTACACAAACGTTCAAGGTCCGATAAGATATGTTATGTAAACTTTACATGGTTGTTAAACCGTTTATTTAAGATTGTAGGGTCCTGAATGACATCCTCCTTTCTCAAGAGCATTTCTGACCGTTACATAACTCTCATAATAGGTCAGAGGATTTTCAATGTCATGGGAACGATTGGATTAGGATCGGCACCCTCTCGACGGGAAAGAATCGGATCAGGATTTTGATAATTGCGATAATAATATGGGAGCGTCACGTCAACGATGCTTTATCATTTCGAAGGAGTCTTCACGACTGAGAAACCTTAGATTTCTCCCTGCGGTCGAAATGACATTTCTTGATTGATACGACAGGAGCGTAAATCTTCCCCGTAGACATTATTATGAAGTACCTGAGAATGGAAATGAATGACACCCTTTTTAATGGTCAGAGTTGTTTTTTCGCCAGAAAGTACTACCGTCAGTCGATTCTTCCGCAGGCACATACCCCCTGCCCCAGACATAAAACTCACCACTTGGCCAGGAGCTTCTTGATTTTGTCTCTCAAGTGATCTGGCGCATGTTGTTCGAATCTCAAAGCGATTTGCCTCTTGACCGACTTCAATTGGGGTTCATTGATAATCAAACGTTGTTTTGTCTTGCTCTTCAGCTTGAGGTTTTTCTGGAGCTGTCTTGGAATTGGTATTCCCACTCCCACGCGGCCCACAAGGACATATTCGTCCGAAAAATCCATCGAATCAAGAGACTCCCATGGAATTGAGCCCTCCTCAATCAGACTGTCTACATGGATTCCTTCCGAATCAATCTCAACGCTCTGTGAAGTAAAGCGGCTGGTAAAGAGAGTTACGATCGGAATGCCTGCACAGAAGAAAAAATTGCCCATGAAGACGATGAAAACCTCCTCAATGATCGGAGGAATATACATTGTCATTTTCAAAACAGTATTTACGATCATATAGGCAGAAGGGATGGCAAACAGCAGTGTAATTATATCGTAAAGTACGGCAATTCCTTGAGGATTAACCATAATTCCTTTTTTCCAAAAATAGAGCCTCCTCACTAGCAGAAACCCAATCAATACCGATATAACTCCAATTACCTTCAATATTGTTCGAAGGCCGGAAACCCTGCCCTTCAGGTTAATGGCTTCCAAACCAAACTCCGGCCCGTAGAAGTTGCCGCTGAAGTTAAATGTCTGGGAATCAACCAGCGGGTCCAGGTACCGGTCCGCCATCCGGTCCCATTCATCTTTTGGTATTGTCTCCGACTCGAAGTCCAGCTTGTCACCGGCATCAAGAATCTTTAAGAGACGGGTTATGGCAGGATAATCGGCCAGATCTGATTCAGAAAGTTTTTTGATGTTGAGGTTGTATCTACCCAGATGAGTGAACAAGGCGACTTCGGGGATATCTGCCCCTGATTCATGTTTTTTACCAACAGAACATATAATTAAACTTTCCCTGAAAAGGATCAGGCGAGACGTTGACACACCTTGCAGGACAGAACGCTGAAACCTGTTCCACTCCCCCAAATCACCGGAGTCATTGGTCCAGTCTTCACCCAGGTTTATAAATGCCCTGAAGAGATCCGGGTAATCATCCGGATTCAGTTCAGAGCCGGTAATGTCCCTGATTTCCACTCCCGGAAATCGAGCATTTATCTCATCAGGATTGAGCAATTCCTGTTTCTGTAATGAAACTGCTTCCCGCTCGATTACCCCGGAGCGAGTTTCATTGAAAGGAAGAAATGTTAACGCGATACCGAGCGATATCAAACCTAATGCAAACATTCTACGCAGCCAGATTTTCATTTATGAATACTCCCTGAAGAATAATAATCCACTCCCACGATTATGTCAGTTTATTTACGCCAAGCAGCCTGAAACATGCAAGTAAAATTGAAAAATATTTTGTAACTATTCAGCACAATGTTCTTTCACATCCATAAAGGCTGGATGCTTTCCCTGAAACAACAAGCGCAAGGCTTCGGACGCAGTGATGTCTTGTTTCCTGCACGTCGACAGATAGCTTCGGATTCGGCAGAATATTTTTGCACCATCCATTGACCTAAAGCATCCCGATATCTTTTGCTGGACCTTGGTCATTCGCAGGTCATTTTCAGCCTGGTTGTTTGAGAAGGGC
>JAUVXT010000151.1 GCA_030603465.1 Deltaproteobacteria bacterium | reverse complement strand
CATGGTTAAATCCGCTAATTATGGCAGATCCTAATAAATCAGGCGTCAAATCCACCATAACAGCACCTTCCGCATCAATATCCACGGGTTGATAAGTAGCCTCTACCTGTATCGTTTTTGTAGATCCTCCTGATTTGCCTGTAGAAGTAATTACCACTACTGGCTGCCCTGTAGCGGAAGTTGCTGCTGTCTCGACGTTGTAAGGGTTTGCCAGGCTTCCATCATAGAAGACAATCTCGTCTGTGTTACTGTCACCATCCATATCATTTGCATCTTTCTTGTATTCAATAGTCAGTACAGTTCCATCATCAGTTGAGGATGAATATTCGAGCCAGCTTCCTGATGACTGAATGGTATTTGTGAAAAATGTGATATTGGAGACCAGGCCCGCTGGGGCAGAGGTTGACAGCATTATTTTTGCCTGCCAGTCCCGGTTATCGTAAGTGCCGTTATAGTTTAAATCGCTGATGTCATCTGTTGCTTCATTTCCATCATCATCAGCCCCATTACTCAAGAGGCCGTTGGGGTCAATATTTATGCCAGCATTGTTGCTGTCTAGGCTGTTTATGCTGATCATTGAGCCGGAAGGGGGAGCGACTGTTCCGCCGTCATCAAACAAGCCCAGGCGGTAGAGTGCCTCGCTTACTCCCGCTTCCGCCGCATAAAATGCCTGCGTGCTTGTCTTGTAATTGCCGCTGATTTTAAGATCTGTCGAGGTCTGCATAACGGCAGTGGTTCCTAGAATAATCAAAACGGAAAGCAGCAAAAGGACTACGACGAGTACCATTCCCCTGTCATTGTTCAATATCGCGCCAGCTTTTTCTTTTGTTTTCATAAGGTTCTGCCCTTTTATAAACCGAGATTCCTCGGGGTTATTACGGATGTCAGGGTATATGTCCTGTAACCGCCATTGGGTGTATAATCCAGATCAGGCCTGCCAGTCCTGGCGGTTATTGTGATTCGTATCTGTCTGATATTGTCATTGTCGGCAGATGTAGTTACCGCTGTCACACCATCGGCTTTCAAGTAAACAAAAGTAAATGATTGAATGTTTAAGGCAAATTCTTGCCTGCCACCGCCCGTGTCTCGCCTGATCTCAAAAGGGTAGTCCGAGTCCATAGTATATTTTATATATTCATTTGTGCCGTTCGTATTCCCATCGCCATCCAGATCTGCGTACATCTGAAGCTTGTCAGCGTCATATGGAATACCATCAAAAGTTACGCCTGCCGGATTGTATCCGGCTATCCTGATTTCTCTGGTCATCATGTCCATGGCGGCCCTCGCGCTCTGCTGCATCTCTGCGATCTGTTCCTGCGTACCAAAGGTCTTGTTATGCATGGTGAAGACACCATACATGGCGCCAAGGAGAACGAGTCCGACGGCCATGGCGATCATCAATTCGATCAGCGTGAACCCACCATTACCTTTTTTGGATGGATGGAGCGCTTTTTTGCCTTTTCTCTTGAGATGTTCCATTATTCCGCCACTATTGTCTTGAGTGCAACGTTATGCGTGGTGCCTTTCCACGTAAATTCTACCGTGACTTCGATAGTTTTCATGCCAGCGACAGGTGAATCCGAGGTGACCGTCCATGTCCTTGTATAGATGGATTGCTGTGTTTCGGGACCGCCGGACGTGATGCTTGTGTAGTCTGTCCCTTTCAGTTCTTCCATCTTGTCCTGGGCCAGTGTCGTGGCGGTGGTAATTTCCTTGCCAAACGCGTTTCCGTTGATAACGGTTGTCGCCACGCTTATTACACCTAAAAGTCCAACCACAAGGATGAACAGGGCTATCAGGATTTCTATCAGTGTAAAACCATTATTATTACGAATTTTATACATTGGCATAACCTATTTCTCTGTCTGATCAATATTGTAATTACTCTGGTAACAAGGGCACATAAATAACTTATTGAACTGTTTTGCTTTGGGCTATCAGCTAATTTATTTTTACCCTGCCAGTGATACTAGTTGTAATTCTTTTTGATCCACTGGAATCTTTAAGGTTAAGGGTAATGGTGACAAGGCTGGCAGTCCCTCTTGAACTGAATATGGGATCCGGGGGATTGCTCGAATCAAATTCTACATCAAAATACTCGGTTTGAATATCTCTAAGTTGAACGTCACCCTCTCCGTCATTTACCGTCGTATCATTATTTGCATCATCGCATATCTTATATTGGTGATCGCTGTAAAAAAATACCTTCACCCTGTGATTCAGGCTGCACGCTTTCATCCTCGCTGCCATTAAATCCGTCATAACCTGCCTTGCGGCCCCGTTCAGCCTTCTCTGCTTCATATAGGTCTGGAGGTTTGGCGCTGCTATGGCGGCAAGGATCCCCATAACGGCAACTACTATCATTAACTCCACAAGTGTAAAGCCTTTTTGTAAACTTGCCTTTTTCCGGCTTAATTTTCCGATCATGATAACTTTTCGCCTCTATTTTCCCGCGGAATTCCTCATTATCTTAATATCACATACCTCATAAAGTCATCGCCCCAAAAAAGATAGGATATGGCGGCTATCGACAAAAAAGGTCCAAAGGGGATCGCGTATTTCATGTCGCCTTTTTTGTATATTATAACAGAAATACCGATAATTGCACCAAGAAAAGAACTGACAAGGAGCACGAAAATGAGCGACTTCCATCCCAGAAAGCCGCCTATCATGGCAAAGAGCTTGATATCGCCGCCACCCATCCCTTCCCTCTTTTTTATCAGTTCATATCCGAAACCGACGAGAAAGAGGACTCCACCGCCTATCACAATACCCAGTACCGACTCCAGGTAGGGAAGTTTCAAGAGGAAGATTGCCGCCAGGGCAAAAAAGGGGATGCCGGGCAGTGTAATTACATCCGGTATGATCTGATGTTCCAGATCGATAAAGGTGATGGCGATGAGAGCGGCGGTGAACAGAAAATAGAAAAGACAGGTCCATGACATACCATATCTCAGGAAAAAAATGAGTGCGGCCAGAGCAGTCAGAAGCTCGACTATCGGGTATTGTATGGATATTTTCGCCTTGCAGTGCCTGCACTTGCCCCCGAGGATGAGATAACTGAGAATCGGTATATTATCATAGAATCTTATGGGATGCTTGCAGCCGGGACAGTGAGATGAAGGGCGAACAATAGATTTGCCCGCGGGAATTCTGTAGATGCACACATTAAGAAAACTTCCCACGATAGCCCCCAGAGCCGTAAAAAAGATAATAAAATATATATTTATCATAGACGGTCTTACGAATATTCGGTGTCAGCTATATATGTTTTTAAAATAACCTTTTATTATTTATAGTATTTATGTCAGTATAGCTAATACCAGAGAATAAGTCAAAACATCTCGGCGAGGTACTCCTGTGAAATACATCACTATACATACCCGTTCCCGGTTTGAGATGATAGATATAACGGGAGAAATAAGGACAGCACTCAGAGAAAGTAATGTAAAAGACGGTATATGCCATGTCTTTGTCCCACATACAACCGCCGCCGTCACCATAAATGAAAACGCCGATCCCGATGTCCCCAGAGATATTATAAAGGAACTGGACAAGATAATACCGCTCCGGGACAACTACAGCCACATGGAGGGGAACTCCGCGGCCCATATCAAGGCATCCCTCTTTGGCCCCTCGGAAACAATTTTCATAGAAAGCGGCAACCTCGCGCTGGGGACATGGCAGTCCGTCTTCTTCTGTGAATTCGACGGTCCGAGGACAAGAAAGGCATTCATCAAGATAATTGAAGTTTGAAAAAGAAGAGGGTAAAAGATGAAAATTCTTCCTTTAGTGAAAAAAGAATTGCTGGTTTTGATTGTATGGTTGTCATTACTTATTTTTTTTATAGGGCTTTCAGGACTCGTGGCAGTAGCGGCCACTGCACCTCCCGAGAGCGGCAAATTACGGGTATTTGTTCAGGCAACTTCCGGAAAGGCACACGCTAGCGGATGGGGTACGCCCCACTCAACATACGAAAAAAATATGCGGAAATGGGTACAAAGGATCTTGGACAGCAGGGGAATATACGATGTCATTCCTCAACAGGAGATTGAAACAGCATTTCCAAAGCGGGTATCAAGCGCATGGTCGTGGAAATGGAATGACTACGCCCTGGCAGTCGAAGTGGGGAAGAAGCTTCACGCCGAATACGCCATGATCATCGAGCGTCATTATTTACCATCCACTTCAATAAAGATTGTACTGATCAATTTGAACACAAGAAAGACTTTTGAGGCGCTGGAATTTTTTTCGGGCGGGAAAAAAGGCAATTACTACAAATGGTTGAAGGCCGGTTTCAGTAAAATATTCCGTGAGGCAAACAGCGATTTGCTGGCCACGGCAATTAATAAGGGTATGATTGCCTACAATGATATCGAACAAACGAGAAAGGAATTAAAGGCCTTAAAAGTAATAGATAAGCCAAAAAAAGGTGATGATCAAAAGGTAATTTCAAAGAAAACACCCTCACCGGATATCAGTGACCCAAAGGGCGACTCCGATAAAGAGAGCAAAATAGCTCAGTTGGAAGAACGGCTTTCCCAACTGGCCGATACCTTCGCCCAGTTGACGAAGATGACCCGGCTCCTTGAAGAGGAAAGAAAGAAAACAGAGGATCTCAACAGAGAGATCAAGGAGAAAGAAGAGAGGGAAAGGGGTCTATTGGCAAAACTGGAAACGGATTCAAAGAGCCCCCCCATTATCGTTATCGCCTCGCCTCAGGACGGCCACAGGACGGAGGCAGGAACGGTTCAACTGTCAGGCGTGGTGGAAGACGACAGGGGAGTGAAAGAGATTATGATTTTTCTGAACAACGAAAGGCTGAAGGGGAAACACTCCCGTGGTGTACGCATTGCGGGAAAAGACGCCCTCACGCGTTTCGATTTCAGCAAACGAATTACCCTGAAAAAAGGGGAAAACCGCATCAGTGTCCGCGCCGTCGATTCGGAAGGCTTCGTCTCGGAAAAGGTTCTCTCAATCACAAAAACTGAGAGGCGCAGTAATGTCTGGGGCGTGGTCATCGGAATCAACGATTATCCCAATATCAGAAAGCTGAAATACGCCGTCAATGATGCCAAATCCTTTTATAATCTACTCGTTGATACCATCCGTATACCGCGGGAAAACATAACCCTTCTCACAGACAGGGAGGCCGGTCTCACTAATCTCAGAAGCACCCTGGGGACAAAACTGAAGGGCAAGGCCGGCAAGGAGGACATGGTTATTATCTACTTTGCCGGACACGGCGCCACAGAGAAAGATTCCATGAGTCCCGACGGAGACGGTCTGGAAAAGTATATCTTACCCTATGACGCCGACCTGAAGGACCTTTATTCGACGGCCCTTCCCATGAGGGAAATATCACATATCTTCCGGCGCATACGGTCGGAGCGTTTAATATTTATTGCCGATTCCTGTTACAGCGGAGCCTCAGGGGGACGGACCATCGGCCTGTCGGAAACCCGGGCAAGCATTTCCGAGAAATTTCTCGACAGAATAGCAAAGGGCAAGGGAAGGGTCATCATGACGGCAAGCAGCGCCAATGAGGTAAGCGCTGAAGACAAGAAACTCCAGCATGGCGTCTTCACCTACTACCTGTTGGAAGCGCTGAGGGGGAAGGCCGATATCGACAAGGATGGTCTCATTACGGTAGATGAGACATACCGGTATGTCTCCGACAAGGTGTCTCAGGCAACCAGACAGGAGCAGCATCCCGTTAAGAAAGGAACCGTTGAGGGAAGGCTGGTATTGAGTATTGTTGAGTGAGACCGAATCCCGACCCTTTCTGGCGATCACCCTTTTCTCAATCTCTCTCCTTCCCCTCGACGGGAATGGTTACCGTGTTGCCTGAGTGGAGTTCCTCGAATCCCAGAAGCACCAACTCTTCCGCCACCATGAGGACAGAATCTCCTGTTATGACGACATAGTCTCTGAAGTCCTGATAGTCAGTTATGTTGTGTTTATTCAGAAGATTTTTAAGCTTCTTGCGGTTGATGCGCATGGGCTTTTCCTCCTTTAGCCCTGCCGGATATGACCGGCAATTATTGATGACATTTTAAAGACCATTACGTGCCGGCAGTGTCTCCGAACGTCTTTTCCCGTCATTTGATCACCCGCAGAAAGCGCAAAACCCCCGCTCACTTCTTTCGTGAAACGGGGGTTCTTATTCCTTCACACTATTCCTCCCGGCAGGTTATTGGTGAAACCGCTAATGCCAGCATGTTACTTAAGTCTTCCATAGCTCCAACGGGTTGAAATGTCAAGAAGAAAGGAACATAAGATATTGTATATGCGGGTATCCCTCTACCCCTTATGATGGCGGGAAGGGCAGGGACGACCAACACTTGCAGGGAAAGGATAAAAAATAATAGCCCCACTCGCCTGGAGAGCGCGGCAAAGATAATAATTGAAAGAAGGGGGCAAATATGTAAGTATCTCCCCGCCGCAGTGATTTTAAGAAAACAAGGAAGATGAACTCGTAAAAAGCTCCGCTATGCCCCGACGAGTCGGGACATTATAATTGCAAGTAACTTGCATTATTTAAATTCGCGTATTACTTGGCATATATTAAGA
>JAUVXT010000022.1:2500-17197 GCA_030603465.1 Deltaproteobacteria bacterium | reverse complement strand
AAAGATATAGTTCTCGTTCAGAGAATACACCCCCGCCGAAACGGTACCCATTGAACCGGGAAGATTAATCTGAATCAAATCATAGAGTTCATTCGTCCTTTCCAGATAACCCCTTCCGTCTTCAACGAAGACATCGCGGCGGTCTTCATTGTAGATATCCCCGCTGAAACCGCTATACCGATCCCTCACCAGACGGATAATATCTCTGTTTATCTCGACGACGGAGATATCCTCGGCGCCGTGGTATCTAGCATTAAGTATCTCCGTCCCCCCTCCCCCGCCTATGATGAGAACCCTGGGATTTTTAAGAAGTTTATAAGGAAGTGCTACTGTTCTGCAATCCATGAAACCCAGCGAATCAATACTGCCCGAAAATCTATTAATGGCGCCCACCGTGTTGCCGTCCAGGAAGAGACCCTTCTGTCCGGGCAGAGGATCCGGACAATTAAGGCTCAGATCGGGCAGATAATGGTATGCGGGACTATCCACGACGGCAACAGACCCCAGAGGGCCGAACATCTGAACCTCTCGCGTCGCTCCCTTCAGTTTCTCCGCCTGAGAAAGATCCTTAAAATCATTAATGACAATGGGGGTTTCATAAAGAAAGGCGAAATAAGATATGATCACTGTACACATAACGACAAAGGACACTAATTTCCTGATGCGTGTCACGCATGCGGGCAGAGTCGCTATCACAGTTATCAGGGAAATGATCAGTATCATTTCATAGGGCCCCAGATGAAAAATGGCCAGGAGAATTATGAGAGCCCCCAGGCCCGATCCTGTGAGATTTGAAAAGTAGATACTGTGAATATCTTCAGTAAACACGGTAAATCCGGTCCCTATAGCAAGGGCGCCCAGGAAAAAAGGGATAAACATGGTAAGGCAAAGCAGGGAGAAATTTACAATTTCTCCAGTCCGCCAGGCCATCATAAGGGGGTTGAATGCAATGATACTGCTCAGGTAGACATTAAACCAGATAGAGAAAAGAAAGAGTACGGGCACGTAATAGATGACGGAAAGAGGCCTTTTTTTCAATGCCCTCCTGAAGATGAATATGAAGGTGCCGCTTGCGCCGAAGCCGAGGAGGGCGATACTGATAATCAGATAGGCAAAATGGTGCCAGTACTGAATGGTGAATATCTTGATAAGGAGGATTTCATAGGCTATGAGGGCCATGGAAAGAAAAAAAATCGAGGTCTGAACTCTGGAAAGGCTTTTTCTTCTATTCATTATCTTAGACCTTTGAAAAACTGAAAAATATGGTTTTGAGGGCGAATCAAGATTTTTTCGTTAACCCTTCTTGATCGAAGCGTAGCGCCCGCAAATCCAATGTCTGAGCGCCAAGCGCGAGTTTTGGATTTGCAGCGGAGCGAGACATAGAATGGTCGAAAAAATGTTCTGAGCATTGAAAAACCATTTTTTCAAAACTTTCCATCTATCAGCGCTCACCTGTAAGGGGAACAAAACGAACATACATAACGTTCTCAGTGGTTATCGTTCCATCTTTATCCTTCGCGACAAGGACAAGGCTCTGAACCATGAAGGATCCCCCGACGGGGATGATCATTCTGCCGCCCTTTTTAAGCTGCTTCACGAGGGGGGGAGGAATGTGTCCCGCAGCCGCCGTTACAATTATGGCGTCGAATGGGGCATGCTCCGGCCACCCGTAGTAACCGTCGCTGTTTTTTACATCCACATTTTTATAATTCAATTTTTTCAATCGATGGGCCGCTTCGAGGGCCAGCTCCGGAATAATCTCGATCGTATAGACCTTCTTCACAAGGGCCGACAGAATGGCCGCCTGATAACCCGAACCTGTTCCCACTTCAAGGACGGTGTCTTCCCTTCCCACTTTCAAAATCTCGGTCATATATGCCACAATATAGGGTTGAGAAATCGTCTGTCCGTAGCCGATCGGCAACGGTGTGTCATGGTAGGCGGCGGAAATATATTTTTCGGGGACAAAGAGGTGACGGGGGACGGACAGCATAGACTCTATTACGGCGCTGTCTGTGACTCCCCTTTTTACAATCTGCGCCTCCACCATTGACTGTCTCGCGGTCAGGAATCCCTGATTCCCTGATGCGGGCACGGAACAGGGACAGGAGACGGCAAAGATCGCCGCAATGGTCAACAGGCCGAACAGTTTTTTTAAGATTTTTTCCATGACTATCTGGCCATAGTCTGATTAGTAAGTTAGAATTTGCTTTCTGGCGGAAAATAATTTCGTTAACGCGCTTATCCCGTTTATCGAGGTTAGATTTATCAAAAAGCATCTTAGACAAGCGAAAAGGTGTTTATGCGACGATTCATCAACCGAAATGCGAAAGAGGTGATAATTTCGAAAAATCCAGTAATGTTAATTATTAAACATTTTCCCTGAAAAGGGCCAGTAAATTCTTTTCACCCCTCCTCACCTTCAGGACAAAATCAAAGACATTCAGCTGCATACACAGATAAAAGTCCTCGGGAGGGGAATGTTCCATTGTAGCGGGGTCAAAAAACCTCCGGCCGCTCGTATCCTTTATTATTTCCTCCATCCTCACAAAATCTGAATCACGATTTTCCAGAGCGTTTTTGATATATTCGGCACAGAAGGTATCCTCCTCCACCTGATAGGTTGCGGAATACCCCATGCATACGAGGGACACGACATCGGGGTTTTTCTCCCTGATGTACCTGACGATCGCGCCTGCGTTTATGAAGCTTCCCGTTATGATCTCATCCGTGTTTTTTGCCGCGCATACGATTCCACGGGTTCCGGCGCTGGTGGTCAGGACAACCGTTTTCCCTGTAAAATCAACATCGGAAATGCGCGAGGGATGATTGCCAAAATCAAATCCCGGTACGATGGACTCATTCCTTTCACCGATCAATATATATCCCGGATTTTCATCCTTCAGTCGAAAAGCGGTCTCAACGTCTTTCACGGTAATAATCTTTTTCGCGCCATTTCCTATTACATAGCAGGCCACGGTAAAGGCGCGAAACACATCTATGATAACGACGAGGCCTTCCGCCCTTTTCGCTCCCTCCAGTAGTTGTAAAATATTAATCTTCATAATCCGGAAAACTCACACCTGCGGTAAGGATAAATAATTCCCGCTTCTTGCGCATGGCACGCCATTTAACTACTATATAGCACAAGGAAGATCAAGTTATGCGAAATTTATCGAAAAAAGATTGTCATCTCTTTTACGATGCCTTCCAGGTTTAAATATGATATGAGATATGAGCAAACTATCTCAACCCCTCTCATGCAGACACCAGACTGCATCGAATACAACCGTTTAAAGAGTATACTGAAAGAAGCTGCTTCAATAGGAAGGAACGCATGAGTGGTAAAAAATGGGATGTAAAAAAAGTCTTCAAAGAATAATTGCTCCAAGACATCGGACGTCATAGCCTGAAAAAATCTGAGAGAATGTACATGAGAACAAAAAATTTCTATTACGGCTGGATCATTGTGGGAGTTGCCTTTGTTTCCATGGGCTTCTGGTTTGGTATCCGCGCAACCTTTTCGGTCTTTTATGTGGCAGTTCTGGAAGAGTTTTCCTGGAGTCGGGGAGGCGCAGCGGGGATTCAATCGGCGGCGCTCATTACATACACCATTATGGCCCCCGCTATAGGCGGATTGATTGACCGTTTCGGTCCTCGACAGGTCATAGTGCCGGGGATACTGGTCCTTTCGCTGGGACTTTTTCTCTGCTCCCTTATAGAAACACTGGGACATTTTTATTTTTCCTTCGGCATCATAGCTGCGGTTGGCCTTACTTCCATCGCCATCGTTTCCTATTCGACAATACTGTCCCACTGGTTTGATCGAAAAAGAGGCCTGGCAAGCGGGATAGCCGGATCCGGCATGGGTGTAGGAACCTTCCTCTTTGTACCCATGACACAATATTTTATTACCCTTTCGGGGTGGCGTCTTGCCTTCATAATCATAGGCGCCCTTTCCCTGACAGTACTCCTCACTCTGAATGGCATTTTTCTGCGTCATAAACCACAGGATCTCGGACTATATCCCGATGGTATAAAGGAAGAAGAATGGCTAAAAAACAAAGAAAGGGAGGCTGCTGAATCTGAGTGGTCAAAAAACGACTGGACACTTAAGAGGGCCATCAAAACAGACAGCTTCTGGTATCTCCTTGTATTCTTCTTTCTGGCAATCTTTATCGTATATACGGTACTCACTCACCATGTGCGGTTTCTCGTGGATAAGGGGATCGATACGGCAACGGCAGCCTTCATCTTCGGAATCATCGGTATCAGTTCGGGAGTTTCCCGGATATTCTGGGGATGGCTTTCCGATTACATAGGTCGGGAAAAAACGTTCACACTCGGGGCGCTATGCATGATTATAGGAACCTTCTCCCTCATGGCGCTGGATGTTGCCGTAAAAAAGCAGTTGCTCTATTCCTTTGCCATTTTTTTTGGCATCGGCTGGGGCGTAAACGCGCCCATATTCATGTCTAGCGCTGCCGATCTCTTCAAGGGAAAATCCTTCGGCCTGATATACGGCATAATGGAAGGAGTTCTAGGAATCGGAGGGGCTATCGGGGCATGGTTCCCTGGATTTATTTTTGACCGAACACAGAGCTACCAGTGGGCCTTCGGCATGTCAATCGTTATAACAATACTGGCCTGTCTCTTTATCTGGCTGGCGGCACCGAGGAAGGTGCGAAACAATACGTTAAAGGGAACAAGTTAGGTGCTTCTGTAATCTTGCCGAAGTGGAAGATAAATGGAAAGATGTTTGCAAAACGGACCGTAAATTTAAACACACAAGAGGCTCCTTTGTTGTGCCGTGGCACAGGCATATGAGACCAGGAAAGGCAGATTGCCTGTAGTGGTCAACTAATTTCTAATATGGGAGGAAGTCAGCATGTCAATTAAATTAACCACACTTTGTGAAAACACGGCTGGGAAATCCGGATTTTTTGCTGAATGGGGCCTAAGCATCCTCGTGGAGACCGAGGAAATTACCGTTCTGTTCGACACAGGCAAAAGCTCCATACTCCTGGCGAATGCCGATAAAATGGGCATCGATCTCAAGAAAATTGACAAGATCGTATTAAGCCACGGTCATCATGATCACACGGGCGGTTTGCGGGCAGTTTTGAAGCGGGTGGGAGAGATGGAAATCGTCGCTCATCCGGCAGTATGGGAGAAGAAATACACGAAACGGCCTTATGAGAAAAAGAAGGCCTTTGCCGGCATTCCCTTTGCGAGGGAAGAATTAGAAGCTCTGGGAGGATCATTCACTCTCACTGCCCAACCGTTTACACTGTCCGACAATATGATTACCACCGGTGAAGTTGCTATGACAACAGAGTACGAATCTGTAGAGCGAAACTTGTTACTGAAAAAAGGGAATAAGCTCACCCAGGACTCTCTTGCAGATGACTTGTCCATTGTTGTGAAAACCGACGTGGGATTGGTTATTATACTGGGATGTGCTCATCGTGGGGCTATAAATACCATCCACCATGCACAAAGGATAACAGGGGAAAAACGCGTCTATGCCGTTGTCGGGGGGACGCACCTCTATCCCGCTTCCGAGGAACGTGTGGAAAGAACAATCCGCGAACTCATAGAACTTGATGTCCGGAAGGTGGGATTTTCCCACTGCAGCGGCTTCTATGCCTCCATGCGCGTCGCTCAGGTATTGGGAGACAGATTTTTTCTAAACAATGCGGGAACACAAATCTCCCTGCCCTGATGAGAGTCGCCCGTCGCTTGACCCGGCGCAGTTGTTTGATGAGTTCGCGCATGATTTAGCACCACAGCATTCATGGCTGTATATACGCGAACTATGATTGCCTCCGCACGGAAGCGCCTTTCGGTTCTACTTTCCGCCATCAAGCGGAAAGTGGAACGTTATTAATTATTTCCCTCAGACATTACTTTCGGTGATCTGCTCCTTGCGGGTTCGCATGTACTGTTTACAGATTCTGACTATGGGCATCAACAGAGTAATCACTCCCAAAACGATGAATACCATTGCAATGGGCTTTGTGCCGAATAAAAGAATATCGCTATCAAACAAACGCATCGACAGGAGATAATTCTTTTCTGCGATGGGTCCCAGGATCAGTCCCAGAACGAAGGCCGGAATGGGATAGTCGAATTTTCTCATGAAATAGCCCACTACACCAAAGAAGAACATGCTCGTAATGTCGATAATGTTGTTCCGAATGGCGAAGGATCCTATGGCGCAGAAGATCAAAATAATTGGAGAAAGCAGCCGATAGTCGATATTCAAAAGTCTGACGATGATCTTGACTTGCGTCTTTCCGATCACGAAGATGAAGATATTTCCCAGAAGCATCGCCATGAATAATGTATAGACTAGATCAGTGTGTTCTATGAAGAGCAGGGGGCCCGGATCTATTCCATGAACCTGAAAGGCCCCCAGCATGATAGCGGTCATGACGCTTCCCGGAATCCCCAGGGCGAGAAGGGTAACCATCGCCGTCCCTGTCGTCGCATTGTTCGCCGTTTCCGGTGCTGCGATCCCTTCGATGATACCGGTTCCGAACAATTCCGGCTTTTTGGACCATCTCACCGCTTCGTTGTAGCTGATAAACGCCGACAGTGAGGCACCCGCCATGGGGAGCGCCCCGATAACGAATCCTATTATGGCGGAGCGGACAATGGTCCATCTGATTCGAATAATTTCCTTGAACGAGATGAATTTTGCCGCTATTTTTGTTGTCTTAAAGGAATCACCCAGTATTTTTTCGGTGCTGGAAAATACCTGTGATGCAGCAAAGATACCGATGATAATCGGTATAAAGGCAAAACCGGAATAGAGAAATTTTAGCCCGAATGTGTAGCGGGGGTATCCAGTCATTTCGGTAACACCGATGGTTCCGATGAACATGCCGGCCAACCCCGCGATGATGCCTTTGACAATCGACTTGGTTCCCAGACTCGTCATGATGCTCAGTCCGAAGAAGCAGAGGCCGAAGAATTCTGGGGGGCCGAAGACGAGGGCGAATTTCGCAATCTGGGGAGCGGCGACAATCAATATCAGCACCGAGAGAAATCCCCCTATTGCGGAACAGAGTATTGCCACGCCCAATGCCTCGGCAGCCTTTCCCTTTTGTGTCATGGGATAGCCGTCAAAGGTTGTGGCAGCATTTTCAGGGGCGCCTGGAATACGAAAAAGAATTGCTGTAATCGATCCGCCGTATACGCTCGATGTGTAAATGGCAACGAGCATAACGAGTCCCTGGACGGGTGACATATAGTAGGTGAAAGGCAAGACGAGGGAGCAAAGCATGACGCCGCTCAGCCCGGGCAGCGTTCCAAAGACAAGTCCCATAATGAGACTGACAAACAGAATCAATATGTTGACAGGTTCGATTATAGTTTGAAATCCGATAAACAAATGTTCAATCACGGTAATACTATTCCTTCCTGATTAATTTCTTTTTAAAAGGTGAGGAAGATCTCACTGATGGTCTTGAAGATTCCTATCCCTTTGGGAATCGGGATATACATCAGCTTCAGGAATATCAAGCCGACGAGAAAGGGGACTGCCAGAGATATTATGACTATCATGGCCTTTTTCCGGTACCCGACAAAATACATATAAACGAAGGAGAAGACCATCGAACTGACGAGAAATCCCACCCACTTCATTGCGATAACATAGACGGCGCACAATGAAACGGGCATGAGCAGATGGGTCATCCCCTCTTTGCCGGATCCGGTCTTTTCGCCATCTTTTTTGCGAAGCGTTGTGATGAAGAGGACGATGCACGCAAGGATCAGGCAGGTAAAGACGATCTTGGGCCAGATGCCGGCGCCGACGTCTTTGAATTGTTCCGGTGTCGAGATGCAGTCGGCAACATAATAGAGATAGATCGAGGCAAGAAATAGTATGCCCGATATGGTTAGATCCGCTTTTTTCAAAGGATAAGTCCTCCATTTTTGATAAAGCACAATGAGCGGGGAGGCTAGCCGGTACCGCCTCCCCGCTCATTGTCGATATAACAGACACGTAAAACCGATTATTTTGCTACCTTGTATCCCAGTTCCTGTAACACTTTGCCATAGACGCCGTATTCTTTCTCGGCGTAGGCAGAAAATTGATCCGTTCCCATCCAGCCGTCTATGAAGTGCATCCATACCCTCTTCTGATAATCCTGGTAATGTTTGCTGTCAAAGGCCTCTTTAATCGCGCACTCCAGATACTTGACGATTTCAGGGGGTGTGCCGGCCTTGATGGCGAGTCCACGCCAGCGTGCCAGCGGAAGCTCGATATTCAACTCTTTTGATGTGACGATATCTTCAAACCCTTCCAAACGAGTGTCGGAAAAGGCTATCAGGGGCTGGAAGATCCCTCCCTTAATAAATGAACGAACATCGCCCGGTTCTTCCAAGAGGATATCGACATGACGTCCGGCCAGACTTGCGTACCGTTCGCCCGGTTTTGTATAGGGCATGAGCTTGAGTTTGATTCCCGCCTGCTTCAAGACGAGTGATATCATTACCTCATCGATTCCTCCGGCACCCGCCATGCCGCAGGTAATAGTCTCGTTGGGGTGTGCCTTGACATAGGAAATCACTTCTTTAAAGGATTTGAACCTCTCGTCCTTCTTGTGTGCAAAGAGCATCTCCGTTGCGTACTGTCCCCGCATGAGATAGGTCAGATCCTTGTAACGATAATCGGTGCGTCCAGCTACCATGCCGATGAGCGTATCGTTCGTTAAGAAAAAGAGAGAATAGCCGTCTGCCGGAAGACTCATGTAGTTCGTGAGTCCGGTAATAGTGGCGGCGCCGGGCATATTGGTAACCTTGATCGGTTTTCCCAATATCTTTTCAAGGGGCTGGGCGATTGCCCGGCTGAACTGATCGGCGCCTCCGCCGGTACCCCAGGGAACGATAATTTCAAGCGGTTTTGATGGATACCCCGCCGGTGCCTTACACTCTGCGAGCACCATATAGGGGCACAATGCAAAAACAAATAAGATAATACCAATTACTACAATCTTTCCATACATCCTTTTCCTCATACCTCTACTCCTTTTGTTTTTTTGACACTCTATAATAAATGACACGCCCATAAAGTCGCCGTCTTCATGGCACAGGTGTCAGTTGCGCCTGAAAGACGAAGAGTTGGAATGTGCGATGCCGCTCTTGCCGGGGGTGTACATATTTGCAAAACCGCGAAGATGATACCGCGATCGGCATATGAGGTCTTCCGTGGGAAATGCCTATGCAATATATTTGTTTGTCTCCTCAAAAAAAGATTCAGTGCAACACGATCAAAGAAGTAATTGCACCAACGTCTTACGTATTTTCTTTGAGTATTCAGTGTTCTGAGATTGTATTTTTTTCGTGTAACAAAGATGTAAATCTCAGTATATTCCGGATGTGCGCTTTAAATGACCGTACTTTCTTGATGAAAATCTTTTCTTATGGTACCCGTGACCGTAGATGGCAAACAAACATTTAGGTTGTCAATCCTGAAAGTACTTGTCGCATGAAACCCTTGTTTACGGGTAATCAGATGATATCCCTTCAGATTTCAATTCCACGTTCATGTACACGGGAAAGGGGAATGTACCCCTCTCCCAAAGAAAAACTGCTTCAAAACATTACTTGGACTACCTTGATACATATAATTATAGCAATAAATATGCCTGAGGTGTCGGCACCTCAATACTCATAAAGATCGGCACTGCAAGGGTATTTAAATTTCATGGAATGAGAATTTAAGACTCTTGTGTCGCATAATTGCAATTCAGTTGGTATTAGCTGGTTTTATTTCGCGACTGTACTCTTCCCTCAATTCAAGAGCAGTATACAATCGACTTAATACTACCGATTTCTTTTTGTCAAGTAAAAAAGATTGTAATGTTATAATGGAAGAAATGGTGTAATAGTGGTGGTATTATGCAACTGACCCAACTGGTGTAACGATGCCGATAGCGGCGAGGGTCTGTGTAATCCGCCATGAGCGGAATGCTTCGAAATACATGACGTTCCTAGTTCTGTATCTCTCTTTTTTTGTCTTGACGATTTGTACACTGTTTTGATAGGTGAATAACGAAAGGTAATGGGCAAACAGAACGGTGGCACGCGGTATGCTTCGTGAAACGAAACGCCCGGTGCAAGAACCGCCAGAATAAACTGTGAAAGGATTATGATAATGGACGGATTTTTCAATACTGTGCTCCACATCGATGTTACCGAGAGATCATTCAGAGAAGAGCCTATTAATGATGAGGTCTACAGAAAATATCTGGGAGGCAAGGGCCTTGCGACCCATCTTCTGATTAACAATACGAAGGCTGGTGTCGACCCTCTGTCTGCGGGGAATGTCATAATTTTTCCTACGGGACCCGTGATGGATACGAAGGTCTTTGGATCATCCAGGTTCGCGGTGGTTACCAAGTCGCCGCTTACCGGCATCTACGGGGAGGCCTATGCGGGAGGCAAGGTAGCCGAGCCGCTCAGTAGAACCGGCTATGACGCCATCATAATCAAAGGCATTTCCGCTGATCCGGTGTACCTCGAGGTCACCAGCAACAAGGTGATTTTTCATGATGCCGCGCACCTATGGGGGAAGGATACCTATGACGCCGAGGACGCCATTCGAAGTGAGTTAAGCGGAAAAGATGCTGAGGTCGTGGTAATCGGCCCGGCGGCGGAAAATCTGGTCAAGTTCGGCATCATTGCGAACAACTACTGGCGATCACTGTCTCGCACCGGCCCGGGAACGGTGATGGGATCGAAGAAGATCAAGGGGATCGCCTTTTATGGCGACAAACGGAGAAAGGTGGCCCATCCCGAACTTCTCGATGAACTCTGGCAGGAGACGAAAAAAAGGAGCAAGGACGATCCCAGGATTCCCCGGTACGTCAAAGAGGGAACACTGCAATCGGTGACGCTGACCAATGAAGCCGGGGCCTTTCCCTCAAAGTACTGGACCACGGGAACCTACGATAAATGGAAAAATCTCAATATTGACGGCCTGAAGGCAAAGTGTAAGGTAAGAGCCGTGGCATGTCCGAAGTGCTTCATTGCCTGCGCGAACCTGTCGGAGGTGGCAACGGGGAGACACAAGGGGTTGAAAATCGAGGGTCCTGAATTTGCCACTGTCAATGCCTTTGGCGGCCAGTGTCTCATCGATGATATCACCGAAGTTGCCTATCTCAACGACATATGCGACCGTTTGGGAATGGATACGGTGAGCGCCGGCAATGTCGTTGCCTTTGCCATTGAGGCGGCGAAGCGAAAACCGATCGGATTAAACCTCGAATACGGTGACGTTGACGGTATCGTCGATCTCCTGCATAAGATAGCCCGAAGAGAGGGTCTCGGCGCCATTCTCGCCGAAGGGGTGCGATACGCCGCGAAAGAATGGGGGTTGGATGACCTGGCCATCCATGTGAAAGGACTTGAGGTGTCTGACTACGAGCCTCGGGTGCTGAAGGGTATGGCTCTTGCCTACGCAATTTCAGACAGGGGTGCCTGCAATCTCAGGGCAAGTGTTTACGCCTCGGAACTTTCGGGAAAGATAGATCCGGGGACCATTGATGGGAAGGCCCAGGAGGTTTTTGATCTTGAGGACCAGCATGCCCTCTTCGACGCCCTGATTCTCTGCCGGTTTTTCCGCGGTCTCTACCAGTGGGAACATATTGGGCGAATTATCCATGCGACGACCGGAATGGATCTCGACAAGAAGCAGTTGCAGGAAATTGCATCGAATATCGCCAACAAGACCAGGGAATTCAACCTGCGCGAGGGGATGACCGTTGCTGACGACACTCTTCCCCAGAGATTCTTCAGTGAAAAGCTGGAGGATAGTGGTAAGGGCCTCACGGAAGGCGAATTTATGAAGATGCGATCCGAGTATTATGCGTTGAGGGGGTGGAATTGATCCGGTGGCGCCGTACGCCGTAATAGGCATCCTTTCAGCTCTATGGAAGAGGCAGGAAACGGGAGAGGGGAGCGTCGTGGATATTTCGATGCTCGATGTGCTGACAGGCCTGCACACTTACCGCGCAAAGTATTACCTCGTGGCCGGTGAGATCCCCCGACCTGTCGGCACCGGTCATGTCAGTCATGTGCCATTGCGTGCTTACAAGACAAAAGATTCCGGCATCGTCATAGAGGCCTTTATGGACCATTTTTTTCGTAATTTGTGCAACGCCCTGGGATTGGAAAAGCTTCCCGACGACCCTCGATTCAATAGTCGACCGAAAAGGCTGGAAAACAAAGAGGGACTTGACAACCTCATTGAAGAGGCATTTCAAAAAAAGACTGCTGCCGAATGGTGTGAAATCTTTGATAGGCCGGAAACAGAGGTGCCGGGCGGACCGATCAATACCCTGGACAAGACACTTGCCGATCCCCAGCTTCAGGCCAGGGAAATGGTGGTAGAGATTGACGCTCCCCATACGGGAAAGTTGAAAGATGTCGGGAATCCAATCAAGATATCCACTATGGGAAAACAGCGATACAATCCTCCGCCCATTCTGGGAGAACATTCAAACCTTATCCTGAGAGAAAAGCTCGGAATGAGCGAGGAGGAGCTTGAAGAATTGAAGGAAAAGAACATTATTTAATGCGCCGGTCCGTCTTATTCTATCAGCAACCTGTGACTGTTGAAAAAATTAGGGGACGTTTTTACATTTCACACACAATGAGAAGACGCCCCCTTTTTTTCTATATAATCCCCTGTTCCACCAGCTCCGCTACCTTTTCAGCAGAATACCCCAGAACGTCTTGAAGCACTTCACGGTTATGCTCGCCGAGACGCGGTGGCGGCGTCGGTGAAATGTCGGGCACATTGCTCAGTTTTACGGGACAGCCCATGAGCTTTTTCCGCCCCGCAACGGGATCATCAATATAGGCAAAGGCTTTTCGTTTTTCCAGGTGCTCGCAGTTGGCAATATCCGCGGCAGTCTGCACCGGACCAACGGGGACGCCACATTCGTGACACCGCTTGATTGCCTCGGCTCTTGTGCGCTGACCGAACCACTCATTGAGAATGGGCCCCAGAAAATCCATGTTTGCCGCCCGCTTTACGCCGGTACTGGTCTTTTCGTGCTCGATGAGATCCTCCCTCTCTATCGCCTGGCACAGGCGCTTCCACATATCTTCCGTGGGAATACGAAAGGCAACAGAACCATCCTTCGCCTTGAAGGCGCCAATGGGAGCAAAGACCTTCTCCTTACCCCTCTCCGGACTTTCACCGGTAAAGGCATACATCATCACCGACTCTTCACAGAGCGTCGTCATTGCTTCATACATGGAACCGTCCACCATACAGCCTTCGCCCGTTTTTTCCCTGTTGTAAAGGGCGAACATGATGCCGAGAGCTGCAATAATCGATGACCCGATATCGACTATATTGGCCTCTACCACAAGGGGCTTTCCATCTTTCAGCCCCGTCAGATTCATACTGCCACCCATCGCCTGCAGAACGGTGTCGAAGGCCGACCAGTCCGAATAGGGGCCTTCATATCCCTTCATGCGGCCAAATCCGCTAAGTGTGGCATAAACGAGACGGGGATTGAGTTCATGCAAACTCTCATAGGTCAGTCCCATCCGTCCCAGGGTGTCCGGCCTGAAGTTTTCGATGAGAACGTCCGAATTTTTGATAAGTTCCTTCAGGATGTTAAATCCTTCTTCTGACTTTGTGTTGAGGGTGAGGCTCTTCTTGCTTCGATTAAAACACATAAAGCCCCCGCCGATCTTCTCTCCTTTTTCATTTTCGGCAAAGGGTGGAAAATGTCTGCGCGGGTCGCCCACCTTGGGCCGCTCTACCTTGATCACCTCTGCCCCCATATCGGCAAGCATCATGGAACATGATGGTCCGGCAATGAATTGTTCCATCGCCAGCACCCTGATTCCCTCTAAGGGTCTTCGTTTTTTTTCAGTCATCCTTTTATCCTCCCAATTTCACTATTACGCCAACACCATTGCCCCCCCTATACAGAGGGTCGCAAGTCCCAGTTCCTTGCCTCGCGCCTTCAGGGCATTAATGAGGGTGATGAGTATCTTACCCCCCGTCGCCGCTATAGGATGCCCCAGCGCAATTGCGCCGCCATTGACATTCAGTTTATCTCTATCTATATGGAGTTCCCTGTCACAGGCGATCACCTGCGCCGCAAAGGCCTCATTAAGTTCTACAAGATCTATGTCTTCAAGCTTCAATCCCGATTTCTTGAGCAGTTGCTTTACCGCCGGCACGGGACCGAGACCGAATTCCTTCGGATCGACGCCGACAAACGACATTGCGACGATTTCCGCCATCGGCGCAAGGCCCAGTTCTTTAACCTTATCTTCAGACATGATGATCAGGGCCGAGGCAGCGTCGCAGAGCGCGCTTGAAGATGCCGCCGTAATTGTTCCGTCCTTCTTGAAAATCGGCTTTAATCTGGCGAGTTTTTCCACCGTAATTCCGTCACGGGCTATTTCATCGGTTTCAAACACCCTGGTTTCCTTCGATTTGCGGTCAAATATTTCAACACCTACAATCTCTTCCTTGAAGGCGCCCCTATTGATGGCATCGATTGCTCTACGATGCGTCTCGCAGGCATATTCATCCTGTTCCTCGCGCGATATGCTGTATTTTTCGACCAGTCTCTCCGTTATTTCTCCCATCAGTCCCTCACCCAGAGGGCATTTAAAGCCATCCTGATGGAGTGCATCGAGGAGAGTGGACGC
>JAUVXT010000240.1 GCA_030603465.1 Deltaproteobacteria bacterium | reverse complement strand
GATGGACTCGGGGACAACCCTCCGTATTCCCTCCTCATCCAGGGGAGGATGAAGCCCGCTGCCTATGACAATGGTTATCTGTTCGGGTGTCAGATCCGGATAGGCCTTATAGAGTCTTTTCAAGAGGAGTGGCAGCAGGAGCTTTGTCGGCGTGGGCCTTGTTTCATCGGATACCGCAATCGCAACACTGCCGGGAGGGGCCATTGTCTCCAAGCTATTTCCACCCAGAGGATAATCCATAGCTTTTTCAAATGCCTCATCTACGTTCTCAACCACCGGAACCGTTGACGGATTAAGCAGAGAGACTGCCGCTTTTTCAGGAATGAAGAGTTCCTTCTCTGTCTGTCCGTATTTTAATTTAATTTCCATGTGACAAGTATTTTCCTCCGAGGTTATGCTTAGAACGTTTTTTATTACTCCTAACGCTCCTAAAAATCAATATAAAATTTCCACTAAAGGTCTAAAACTCGAACCGATCGATGGAGATGTGTGCAAAGCAGACAATTAACATACTTGATTATTATTACATTATTTGACATACAATATAAAGTGAGGTTAATTAAAAAATCAACGGCAAGCAACGAAGGAAATTATGCCGGTGCAAGGTCGGTGAGCCTTGAATTTCACCGCATCCTTGGAGAATACTCCGGCAATCCTGTGCTCTACTTTATAATTGATTCCATAATAGGAGTCATAGAGAAACACATGTTGGGGGAAAGGTTTAACTTGAAATCCCAGAAACGCACCATAAATACCCATAAGAAGATTTATTCTGCCCTGTAAAACCGTGACAGCGAAAAGGCCGAAGAACTGATCAAGCTGCACATTGAGGAAATTCAAAAAAGTTTGTAAATATATTAACAAAAAATCGAATTGGCTCAAATCCGATTTAAGAAATTAGTGGCTTTCTCCGATTCTTTCCAAATGAAAATAGGAAAACTAAAGTTGAAAAATAACGTGTTCATGGCACCCATGGCCGGCATTACAGATCTGGGTTTCAGAACCGTAATGAGAGAATTTGGCTGTTCGCTCTGTTTCACCGAAATGATCAGCGCAGCCGGTCTAATCAGGGGAACTGAAAAGAGCTACAGATATCTCGAATCGGCGCCCAATGACAAACCGCTTGGCATACAGATATTCGGCTCTGATCCGGATATTCTCGCCGATGCGGCAAAGATTGCGGCCGAGGCTCAGGCTGATCTTGTCGATATTAATATGGGATGTCCCGCTAAAAAGGTGTTGAAAAACGGAGCAGGGGCGGCATTAATGAGAAATCCCCAAAGGGTGGCAGCCATATTAAAAAGTGTGAGAAAAGCCATAGATATACCCCTTTCAATCAAGATACGCTCCGGATGGAAACATGATGAAATAAACGCCATAAAGATCGCCGGTATAGCTGAAGACTGCGGCGTGGATGCCCTGATCATTCATCCCAGAACAGTAACCCAGGGATTCAGCGGCCTGGCTGACTGGGATCTCATGGCAGAGGTCAAAAGCAACTTACAGATCCCTGTCATAGGAAGTGGGGATATCAGAACCCCTGAAGACGCCTTAAGGATGCATGCCCTGACTGGCTGCGACGCCATAATGGTGGGGAGAGGCGCTCTTGGAAACCCCTGGATTTTTAAAGGAATCTCGAAATATTTTGGGAAAGTAAGCGCCGGTCACCTTCCATCCCCTGCGGAAAGAAAGGAAGTGATATTCCGGCATCTCGAAATGAACATAGCTTTATATGGTGAGAGTAGGGGCATAATAAATTTCCGCAAACACCTCTTATGGTACACCAAAGGTCTCAGGGAAAGCGCGCAGTTCAGGCAGTCCATTGTTAAAATAGGGGGGAAAAAGGAGTTGGTGGAATCGGTTAACAGGTATCTCGACTCATTGGAAAATACGGGAATAGCCGATGAAAGATCGGTTTTATGAAATAATGATAGTTAAAATTCTTGACAAGCAAATCAAATAAGAATATATAGAAACATTAACTTTTAAATCACCTTTGGGGGCCCATAGCTCAGTTGGAAGAGCCACCGGCTCATAACCGGTAGGTCCCTGGTTCGAACCCAGGTGGGCCCACCAGATTAAAAAGGGAGTCATGGGATACAGAAAAACGCATAACATTAATAGCAGATATTCAGTTTTTTATTCCCATAGAAATGCACCAAATTTTGGTGCATTTTTTTTTATATCGACAACAAGAAGGGAGAAGATTTTTGAAAGAGCAGATATTTCTTTTGATTAAACTTCAGAATGCAGATTCTGAAATAGAAGGAATAAAATCAAGAAAGAGAGATTTACCCGAACAAAAAGAGGCCCTGGCTGATAAATTGAAGATCTTTGAGGATGCAGTTGAGGAAGGGACAAAAAGATTAGATGACTCGAACAAGACTCATAGGGAAAGGGAATCACATCTGAAAAATGGAACGGAAAATGTAAAAAAAACGAAGAGCAAATTACTGGAAGTCAAAACAAACAAAGAATATGAAGCCACACTCAAAGAAATTGATTCCATAAATATGAAAAACAGCCAAATTGAAGATGAAATCATTTACATACTGGATGACATTGAAAACACCAGAAAGAATTTAAAGATAAAAGAAAGCGAGCTGGCCGATTATCGCACAATATACGACAGAAAAACAGAAAAGATCGAAACCGAGCTTAATTCCATTGATTCAGTATTAGACAAAATGATGAAAAAGTACGATAAAATAAGGGAAAAGGTTAACCTGTCCCTCCTTAAAAAGTATGATATTCTCAAAGAGAGGCGGAATGGATATGCCGTTGCGCCTGTCTGGAAGGAGGTATGTGAAGGGTGCCACATGAATATACCTCCACAGATGTACAATGAATTGCAGAAACCTGAAAAACTGATTCTATGCCCGAACTGCAACAGAATAATTTACTGGGAAAGCAGAGAAATAAGTGACGAACAGGAAGACATATAGTCTCTATACGGATGGCGCCAGCCGGGGCAATCCCGGTAACGGGGGAGCCGGAGCAGTCCTCTATGACGAAAGCGGACAAATCATAAGCAGCGCAAAGAACTTTCTTGGAATATGCACAAACAATATAGCAGAATACAGGGCCCTTATTCTGGGACTCGAAGAAGCACTAAGGAATGGGTGCCGGTGCCTTCGCATCTTTCTTGATTCGGAATTACTTGTGAAGCAGATAAATGGAAGCTATCGTGTAAAAAACGTAACCCTGATAAAACTTATGAAGGATGTAAGAAAATTGCTATCTTTTTTCGATGAATACACCGTTGAACACATCGAAAGGAATAAGAACAAAGCAGCCGATCGTTTGGCCAATGAGGCGATCGATGAGGCGCAGGCCGAAGGATTTGGTTGACAGTATTTGCCGATTATGATTTTCATCTCGCCATAGGTGTGATATCATTCCATATATCAGAGCAGGTCGGATGATCGCTGGTCCGGGTTTCCGGGCTGGAGGAAAGTCCGAGCTCCGCAGGGCAGGATGGTCGCTAACGGCGACTGGGGGCGACCCTAAGGAAAGTGCCACAGAAAATATACCGCCCCGAGGATATGCATTTTTGCTATCTATCGGAGTAAGGGTGAAAAGGTGAGGTAAGAGCTCACCAGTTTCCCGGGTGACCGGGAAAGCTTGGTAAACCCCATCCGGAGCAAGACCAAATAGGAGGACGTTTGAGAGTGGCCCGTTCGAGGTCCTCGGGTAGTGTCGCTTGAGGCAGCAGGCAACTGCTGTCCCAGATGAATGATCATCGCCCCTCTGGCCGGGTTACCGGACAAAGGGGGACAGAACTCGGCTTACAGACCTGCTCTGATACATTTCCTGTTCAAAAATCGCCTGAAAACTATCACCTCTTTCGCATTTCGGTTGATGAACCGCCGCATAAACACCTTTTCGCTTGTCTAAGATGCTTTTTGATAAATCTATGGCTTGCTACAGGCGATTCCAAAACTCGCCCTGCGGGCTCAGACAGTTGGAATCGCTTTTCTTCCGCTTCGCCAG
>JAUVXT010000061.1 GCA_030603465.1 Deltaproteobacteria bacterium | reverse complement strand
CGGCCATGCGGTTGAAAAACAGGGAGTGTCCTGATGTTTCCCGGGGCTTTTTTACCGGGCCGAAAAATCTCAGGTAAACTGGTGTTGCAAGGCAGGTAATGACCGGATTCACAAGGAGCCCGAAGGAGGCGGCCATGCCGAACTGCCTGAGGATTGTGATGTTATTGATGCAGATGGATAAAAATCCGAGAAAGGTGGTAAGGGAGGTGACCAGGACCACGGTTCCCATTTTGGAAATCATGAAGGAGATCGCCAGGTTCCGGCTGCCTTTCAGTTTCACTCCTTCAAAATACTCGGAGAGCAGGTGAACGTCCTCCGTGGCGCCGATTACGATGATCAGCGAAGGAACGATGATGGTAAGGAGATTGATAGGAATTTGAGCAATGCTCATGAAACCGGCCGTCAGCAGGATACTCATACCGGCCGTAAGCATGGGCAGGACTGCACCGCTTATTGACCGGGTAGTTAATATCAGCGCCACGAAGAGGACCAGGACCGAAAGAGGGATCAGTCTCTTCATATCCCAGTCCATCATATCTGAGATTTGTGTCCGCAGATACGGATTGCCGATCTGGTCGATGATACTGAAATCGTTTTTCATAGGCTCGATCAGCCGGGTCACGGATTCGGCCAGGTTCCGGTAAAACTCGGGGTTATTCTCTTCCGGCTCGATGAAAAGATTGATCGATGTCGCCTGCCCATCCCTGGAGACCAGATTGTCGGCAATCAGTGGATTCCGCAGGGCATCTTCGAGTATCCGGCGGGCTTCATCCACCGATTCAGGGATTGAATCGATCAACGGATTGCTGCTGAGCATCCCCCCCTCATTTTTGAAATTTATTACCGAGAACAGGCTTTCGACCGTGGTCACCCCTGGCAGCTCTTCCAGGGCCAGAACCAGTGTTTCGAGTTTTTCAAGTTTTTCCGGTGCAAACAGGTCCCTGTCGCGGACAAAGACAATGCTGATCTGATCCGAACCGAACGTTTCACGTGTATCCTGGTAAACCAGACGAGCGGGATCGTTTTTCACCATGAGTCCCTCCATGGAGGGGTCCTGTTTGAGGTTCGGAATTTGAAAAGCGGCAAACAGACATACTACCGACAAAATAAAGATCACGATCCATGGATGATCATAACCGAACTGTAATATTTTACGCATTATCGAACTCCTGGACAGCCACGTTGCCGGTTCCGGGCAACGATTTGCGATTTCTCAACAACTTCAGGCCGAAAAAACATGCTCCGTATGAGTGACAGGTCAATTTTCAGCAAAGCAACTCCTGTGCAGGCCGGTCCTTCTCTTACTGAAGGTATTTTCCGGAAAGAATGAAATTTTCCATGAACACTGCGTCTTTCAGAACAATATCCGCTTCCCGGTTTTTGATCCCCATTAGGGTTTTGTGTTTTTTCTTATGCCGGTTAATCAGGGTTTTTTTCGCGGTCCAGGCATCCCCGTCAAGTTTTTCAAGATCGTGGTTCGTCTGGGTTTTAAGCAACGTTCCCCGCTTGTTGTAAAAGTCGATTTTTACCGTAAAGAGGATATCTTTTCGCACAAAGACCACCCGTTTTCCGTATCCGCTTACCTTTGCTTTTTCTTCAGTCCCGGGTGTAATCTCGATCACGTAGCACGCATTGCCGTCCAGCGTTTCCTCTCCGGTGAGGGTGTAAGTATAATCATCTATTTTATCAGGCATCAGGTCTTCATAGGTCAAGTCTGTGCCCATGAAATAGCTTTTCAGGCTGTTGCTCGCCATGCGCTGGAGTTTTTTCTGCCCGGGCAGGTAAAGCCATTGTTTACTTCGCCCGCCGTCGAGCTCCCAGGTCAACAGGGCGGTACCCGCAATATCCTTTGGTTCTCTGAATACGATCAGACTCCGCTTTAATCCGTTTTTAAATTCCTTGAAATACCGCTTGAGAAACCTCTCTTTCCTGTTTCCTTTCTTGTCAATGATCAGCATGACGATATCTGCCGTATCATTTTTGACGTCATGCGCTTCTTTAACAAGATCCATAATACGGCGGCCTGTCATCTCTTTGGCAAAAGTTCCGGCCGGAACCATAAATGCCAGCATTGTAAGGCAAACGATCAATTTTTTCATGTCAAATCCTCATTTTCAGGATATCAGAATCGGGAACCGATCCCGGCATTTCAGAATCCAGGCCCGGATGTGGGGGGCAGGTGCCATGGTCATGATAGCAGACCAAAATTCCGGCAGGATAATTCATCGGACGCTCTTTTTTTGTATGTGTTTGTTTTTGGATCAATCCGCAGCATCGCCGAAAAAATGGTACTGTCAAACCCCATTTCAAAACAAATTTTGATAAGAATTTCCTTTTTCGTGAAGGAAGTATAAGGAAAAAGACCTTGTGTGTCAATGAAATATTCGGCACCGACTTGCATCAAATTAAATGTTACCCAAAGGGTAGTTAAAAAGGGGTCGTGCTATCACAAAACCGGGAACACTGCTCGAGAAGACATATCCCGATCAACACAAATTAATGGGATGAATCCCGCTTGGGATTCTTGGAAGCAGACATCGTAGCTCACTGTGGCACATCACTTTCAGGTATGTTCGCCCATACGATAGACTGCGTGGATATCGCTACGGAATGGACTGAACAAAGGGCCGTATGGGAAAAGGGCGAGGCCGGTGTTCTTGAACAACTTCTTTCTTTTCCACTGTTAGGGTTTGACAGTGACAACGGCTCAGGATTTTGAAGATATCTGACCAATTTTCTGCGAGATAGTCTCTGCCGGAGAGACATACGAGTATGACCCTCAAACAACCAAAGAAGATGCGTTTAATGTCTGGATGACACAGCCCGCACAAAACCCTCGTGATTGAAGAAGCTAATACCGTTCTTAGGGAGCATCTTTGCAGTGAGTTCCTGCCTTCTTGAGGCGATAATCTACAAGACACTCTATGAAAAATGCACATTCTTGCAACATAAAGGAGCATAATTAACGGCTTGTTACTCTAATGAGAAATATTCTAAGCGGTTATTACAGCACTTTTTACCAATAAATCTTGGCGAAACGAAAGACAAGCGAAAAAGAATTTAGGCAACAAGCCGTTAAGGCCAGACCGCAGGAATCCCTTATTTGAGCAGGGCGATGGCTTCTATCTCAACGGTGACATCCTTGGCGAGGCGGCTTACCTCAACGCATGCGCGGGCTGGTCGGGACGCTGCAAAATATTCTTCATATATGGCATTAAATTCGGAGAATCTATCCATATCTGTGAGGTAAATTGTCGCCTTGACAACATGGTCAAGGTCTGATCCGCCCGCCTCGATGATTGCCTTCACATTGTCAAGAACGGCGCGTACCTGGGACGCGAATGCCCCCTCGACGACAGCGCCTGTTTTGGGATCTATAGGGAGCTGCCCCGACACATAAAGCCAGCCGCCGGCCTTTATGCCCTGTGAATAGGGTCCCACTGGTTTCGGAGCCTTGTCTGCATGTACTATCTGTCTGTCCATAATACTCTCCTCTGGAAATAAATTAAATTTTTCAGGAATGGCGTATCTCCACGCATTACGCACAGAATTTCGCTCACCCTAAATATTATCTCGCCCTTATTAAGGAGGCCACCCCTTTCACTACAGGCGCGACAAAAGCTGCGAATCCCGAGTGTCCCGCCGTCTGAATCTCCGGATTACTGAAGCCCATGAAAAGCCGGCCCGTCAGTAATTCCAAAAGTACTCTCGTGGGACCCATGATCCTGTAGTCTTCGTCCTTGAAATGGAAGAATGTAGAGCTTCCTGACAGTTTGCCTCCGCTGACACTGAAATGGCCCCTGAAGGGGCTGTCGGAGGCCTCGATGTTTACATTCATGTCTCTCGTCTTCTCCAGCAGAGACTGCATCTCCTCAGATTGTTCCGCCAGTGCGGTTATTCCTTCCCAGAGAAGCTCCATGAAGTTCTCTGAAATCTCCGGAATCTTCTGGGCAAGCTGGGCCGTGTCAATTTCCAGGAGTTTGTCTATCGTCTTCTCCAATAAAATGGGGATCTGTGACAGTGCTATCTTTGTGACATGGTTCCGCATTTTATCTACCGCCGCCGGCAAGGCATCTTCCAACTCAGGGGCGGACATTTGCTCGAGGTCTGTGATTAGTTTTTTTATAAATTCTTCAGCCATTTTGATTTCCCTCTTGAGATTCGGCCTTTTTAACCCTGCACAGCAGCGCCCTGCATTGTGTAACTCCTACTATGGGATCATAGGGAGGATCGAGGGTTAAAAGGGCGTTTATGTTTGAATCGAAACAACCATGTTCCGGCCCCGGTTTTTCGGGGAACCACCAGGCATGAGGCCCCTCTACGACATCGGGATGCATGTCAGGCACAAGCCGCGCCTTGAAACTGACGTGATATTTGTCGTTCCATTTAGGCGTCTCCAGGTGCACCCAGTCTCCGTTTTTGATGCCCAGTTTCGCGGCAGTGTCGGGGTTCATCTCCAGACAGGGTTCGGGCGCCAGTTGTCTCTGGCGTTTGATCTGTCTTCCCTCGCTGTGCATAAAGCTGTGAATCCTGTAGTGCGTGTAAATGAGGGGAAACTCCTTGAAGAGTTCCGGTGTGCTGATGGGACTCTCCGGGGGTTCATGATAGACGGGAAGGGGGTCTTGTCCTATCGCTTCGAGAATCGATGAATAGAGTTCAACCTTGCCGCTGGCGGTGCTGAAGGGTGGGTTGCTCTCTCTGTATCGTTCATATTTCCGCGGCAGGACGATTTTCGATTCCGGTTTATCGCAGAGCTCGTCATAGGTCATTCCCTGATATTTGAGCCTCCAGTCGAGATAATTCCTGACCGTTTCCCAGGGAGAGATATCGGCGCCCATCTTCTTGGCGATTTCGATGGCAACCTCCCGGTCGTCACGGCACTCGCCCAGCGGCTCCACCACCTTCGGTGTCGCTACTATGGTGCTGGAGGGATGTCCGAAGGCCGCCACGAGGAGATCGCACTCCGTGTAAAAGGCGGCGGGGAGAACTATATCTGCCAGCTCCGCCGTGGGTGTCATGAAAAACTCCGATACGAAGATAAAATCGAGCTTGTTTTTCATGATATCCCATATCTTCCGGTTGCCCATCTCCGCCACTATCAGATTGTTGGCAACGCACCATAGCGCTTTTACACTGCCGTCATCCATGGCGCGGATAGTGCCGGGAACATCACAGATGGCACGCTTATGCATGAGGGGGTAATCCTTTGCCCCGATGCGCTTTGCATTTATGGCCGCGGCTGGTTTGATACCCCAGAACATGAGGTAGGTCTGCCAGAATAGGGCCTCCCGGAAGGTCCGGTAATAGAGGAGATTTCCTCCCTCGGCGTCGACATTCCCCGTTATTCCTACGAGAATCGATATGGTTCGGCATGTCTGTGTAGAGGTTACCTGCTGCGCGCCGGAACCGAGTCTTATATAGACGGATGCGGGATTGTTGGTGGCGTACATTCGTGCCGCCTTTACGATGTCCTCCTCTGCAAGGCCGGTGATTTCTGCCGCCCACCGGGGCGTATGTTTTTGTACATGCTCCTTCAGTTTATCGAAACCGGAGCACCAGTTTTCTACAAACTCCTTGTCGTACAATTTCTCTGTGATAATAACGTGCTGCATGGCCAGTCCAAGAGCCATATCGGTACCCGGCCTGATTCTCAACCAGATATCTGCCCTCTTGGCCAGTGGTATCGGCCTGGGATCGATAACTATTAATTTGGCGCCCCTGTTTAAAGCCCTTCTGATATCTCGCGCCTGGGCCGGTGTTGCCACATCGGGTTCGGAGCCCCAGAAGACGATGCAACGGGAATGGGAGTAATCGGGGCCGAATTCATAGGTTACCGTATCTCCAAAGGTGACACTGTTGGACATGACATCGGGATGGATACAGGTATATCTTCCCAGATGGGTGTTGGGTGTGGGGAACAATCTCTCGGCTATCTTCGTCGCCTGGATTCCTATGTGCTTCTGTCCCGAACCGCAGGATACATGGATTGCCTCTGGGCCGAATTCTTCCTTGATTTCCTTCAATTTTTCCGCGATGGTACCTATGGCTTCATCCCAGGATATGCGTTCCCACTTTCCCTCACCCCGTTTGCCGATTCTCTTCAGGGGATATTTCAACCGATCGGGGTGATACATGACATCGGGTATAGTCATTCCCTTGATGCACGAGGCGACGCAATTGATGCAGCGTCGGGCCTCTTCCCTGGCCGTCTCCTCGGTGTATCCCTGCTCGACTTCTGTAAAGGAGGAAATCGCTTTAGTGGGAGAAAGAACTGGCATCGGTTGACGGGTTCCCTGTAGCATAACCTCGGAAGACAACATCTCTTGCGCCCCTTTTGCGGTTTCTGCCGTTACCGGTTTTCGCTTCTCCGGTTCATGACCGCTCAGGTACTTGATGATAGAGATTGCCGCCTTGCGTCCCGCGGCCATGCCGTCTGCCACGGTACCTGCACCCACGACGACATCGCCGGCGGCAAAAAAGCCGGGATTTCTCAAAGCGAGCGTTTCGGAATCGACTGTTACTGTTCCCTGCGGTGATTGATCGAGGCTTCCATCGATTTTTAGAGAGGAGAGGTCTGGGGATTGTCCGATGGCAACTATGACGGAATCGGCGTCCATAGTATGCTCACTGTCGGGACCGTCATCCAGTTTCCATGTGATTCTGCCTTCACCATCCTTTTCTGTGGACAGGACACTCCTGAAAGCTATGTCTGTAATCTTTCCATTTCCCGTGAACTGCCGGGGCGCCAGGGATGGATGGACAATGACACCTTCCTTTTCCGCCTTTTCGATTTCCCATAGATGGGCCGGCATGGCCCTGCGATCTTCCAGGCAGGTCAGATGGACTTCATCGGCACCGAGACGGAGGGCCGTTCGAGCAGTATCCATGGCCGTATCTCCGCCTCCGATTACCACCACCTTTTTACCCAGATCGAACTTTTTCCCCTGATCCGCACCCTGAAGGAATGGTAAGGCATCGCAAATACCTTTTAGCTCCGAACCGGGAAGGGAAAGGCTGGTCGGCTTCCAGGAACCGATTGCCAGCAAGGCTGCGTCATAGTTTTCCCTTATATCATCGAGTGATATATCCTTACCGATCGTTATTCCGGTTTTTATCTCTACTCCCATGGCCTTTATGTATGCTATGTCGGCCTGGACCATATCCCGGGGAAGCTTGAATTCGGGGATCACATAGGACATCATGCCACCCGCCAACGGTTGCGATTCAAAGACGGTGACGCCGTATCCCTCTTTTGCCAGATCATGGGCAGCCGTAAGTCCGGCGGGGCCTGAGCCTATTATGGCTATTGTTTCAGATTTTGTTTTCCCGATGGCAAAGGGTGTGTTTTTGCCTGATTTTAACGCCCTGTCGGCGGCAAACCGTTTTATCCACTGAATCGCCGTAGCTTCATCTACGGCAACCCTCTTACATTCCAACTCGCAGGGGTGGTGACATATTCTACCGCAGACCAGAGGGAAGGGATTTGTATCCCTTATGATTTCCATGGCCTCATCGAATTTACCCTGCGACACGGCAATCACATAACCGGGGATGTCCATACCAACGGGACATGCCTCCACGCAGGGCGGTGTCCTTGTTATCAGTGACGAGTCCGCAATGCGCGTAATTTTTCCATTCTCAACCTCTGCGGTTAACTGGCACTTCTGATGACAGCGCAGACAGATAGTCTCAGCCTTCATGTATCATACTCCTTTCACGTGGATGAATGAACCGATATCTCTCGGGTCATTTACCTGTCGATTTTATAAAACATAAGATTTTGATAATTACAAGAATATTTTGCCATGTAATTGTACGAGACGTGACACTCCAATACAGTGTTCAGCATTTATTTTTTAAGTTTCGAGTCACCCCCTTTCTGATAGTTTATACAATAATTATTTCTTGCTCGCCCGATTGACCACATGCAATGCATCGTGTGCTCAAGAGACGGGTTAAAATACAAAATAATTATATGTGTTAAGATTAAAAGGAATAATTGTCATTTCTGCCGTCTTCAGACCACCCCATGTGCCTGTTTGTTGTAGTGTCTGAACTGAACAGCGAGCGCATTCCCCGCAGCTTGCTGCGGGGAGCTTAAATCGCAGCGATTCAAAAAAGATGCTTGACAAATGTTCATTATTATTATAAACTTGCTGAAGCTCAATGAAAGTATCGTCGGAGATTCAGGCTCTAAAGCAGAAAAGTACAAAGACCACAAGTATTCTATTGTCAGGATCACCGAGCGCAAACTCATTGCGTAACAGGGGGGGGACATTTTCGTCTATTGCTATGAAGCAACAATCTCATACAAAAAACACAGCAAGCGTCTGAATCAGTTCCCAAAAGCAGCAAAGCCGCAATCATAAATTATTTGTTTGAGCTGGCAACAGCATCTGCGTAAAGGCGCAGTTGTGTGCGTGGATAAAGACGATCATCAGCCTCATTACCCATTGCTGGTGGTTATATGATATTCCGGCATGAGGACGAGAAACTGATGATTGTTCAGGCTGGGAGTTTCTACTTCCGGTACTATAGTATCGCAGGATAGAGAGGGATAGTTCCGCGTACTTCGATTCCGAGACGCCCCAGTCAGGTCAGTGTGTAGAGTGATACTGGAGGTAAGGCGGTGGGTGTCATCCATTCGGAGAAACCCCGGGGAGTGAATATCCTGAGTAGAAAATGAGAAAGGAGGGCTGAAAAGATCTTGTCCGGTAGCAGTAGACCGGAAAAATGAAAAAGGAGTACATAAGAAAAAGCATGTGGTTACGTAAAAGAAACATCATTGATTGTCGCTATGGTAGCGACATTGATTCTAAACGCAATCTAAAGGGGGGTATCAAGATGAAGAACAAGCTTTTCCTGATAAGTATTCTAGTCGCAGTATTTTTTGCCGCTTCCGTAGTGGTGTCAGCAGCGAAACCTATCGTAATCAAGTTTTCGCACGTCGTTGCTGAAAACACACCGAAAGGTCAGATGGCCAACAAATTCAAGGCACTGGTTGACGAGCGTTTGGCCGGCAAGGTAGAAGTCCAGGTTTTCCCGAACTCCCAGCTCTTCGGGGATAACAAGGTTCTCGAAGCGATGCTGCTCGGCGATGTTCACCTGGCCGCGCCGGCGCTTTCGAAGTTCGAGAAGTACACCACGAAGCTGATGCTTTTCGACCTGCCGTTCCTCTTTGCAAGCATGGATGCAGTTGAAAAATATCAAAAAGGCCCGGCTGGTAAGAGTTTGCTGGACTCAATGAAAAAGAAGGGTCTGATTGGCCTCCGCTTCCTGCACAACGGCTTGAAGCAACTTTCCGCCAACAGTCCGTTGCGGGTTCCGGCTGACGCCGATGGCAAGAAGTTCCGCATCATGACATCCGATGTCCTGGCTGCCCAGTTCCACGCCCTTAATGCCATTCCACTGAAGAAACCTTTCTCCGAAGTTTTCACCCTGCTGCAGACCAAGGCCATTGATGGTCAGGAGAACACGTGGTCGAACATCTATTCGAAAAAATTCTTCGAAGTTCAGCCCTACATCACCGAAACCGATCACGGTATCGTTGATTACCTGGTTTGCACCTCGACCGAATTCTGGATGGGCATGCCGGCAGACATCCGCGCCGAGGTCGAAAAGGCTCTTAACGAAGCGGTTGACTTCGGCAACGGTGTTTCTGCAAAGAAAGCCGTGGAAGATCGCAAGAAGATCGTCGATTCCAAGCGTACCAAAATTCTCACACTGACTGACGCCGAGCGCCAGCAGTGGATCAAAGTCATGAAGCCGGTCTGGAAGAAATTTGAGAAGAAGATCGGCAAGGAAAATATCGACGCCGCCTTTGCTTCCAACTAGGAAAGCGGAGAGATTACTGATTTACGGACCACAATGTGTCTGTGAAATGGATAGCGAGCGCATTCCATACCGCTAACGGCATGGAATGCGCTCTAAAAGCATAAGAAATTTCATTGCCAGCTTCGCTATTCCGATACGTCGGCATTATAATGGGAAGCAACTTATTGTGTAGCATGGGGCCTCTGTGCCCCACAGATTGGTTGCCCGCTGAGGGGCAACGCTGTAGCACATTTGCAAAGTTAAGTTACTTAGAAGTCGGAGATTCCCCGCACCGAGATGCTGTGGGACTTCGGTTTTTATCATAGATTATTTTTGTGAGGGTTACTATGCTTAGTAAAATAATTAATAGTCTGGAAGAGGCAATCATCGCTATTCTTCTGGCCTCGATGACCTTACTGGTTTTTATAGAGGTGACGTTACGCTTCGGCTTCAACACCGGTATGATGTGGGCCCAGGAAGCGACTCTTCACCTCTCGTGCTGGATGGTCATGTTCGGTGCGTCGTACGGGATCAAGATCGGCTCCCACATCGGTGTCGACGCCCTGGTCAGGATTTTGTCACCCACCACCCGAAGAAGGATCACCGGCGTTGCAGTGGTTGCCTGTTTGCTATACTGTGCGCTCTTCATGTATGGGAGCTGGGTTTATCTCGAAAAGGTGTTCTCGATCGGCATCGAACTTGAAGATATGCCTATCCCTAAATGGGTTGCCCACAGCATTATGTTGATCGGAATGATGTTGATGGCCTGGCGGTTGCTGGAATTACTCTGGGAGGTTATTACTGGAAAGGCCGACGGCTTTAAGATGATTGACGAAGCCAAGGAGAGCATGCGCCTGGCCGAGGAAACAAAAATATTGATGGCTGCCCAGGCCGCCAAGGAAGGAGACTCCGCATGACCACTATTACACTTTTTATCCTACTCTTTCTCTTCCTGCTGACGGGTATGCCGATCGCCATTGGGCTGGGACTTTCAAGCGTCACAACGATCCTGCTGTTTTCGGATGACTCAATAGCCTCTATCGCTTTGAAGCTTTTGGAGGCTCTATCCGAGCACTACACCCTGCTCGCAATCCCCTTTTTCATCCTTTCATCGGCCTTCTTGTCGACGGGCGGGGTAGCCAAACGGATTATCGATTTTGCCATCAATTGCGTGGGCTGGATTCGTGGCGGCCTGGCGATGGCCTCGGTTCTTGCCTGCATGATCTTTGCCGCAGTGTCCGGTTCTTCGCCGGCCACGGTTGCCGCGATTGGCTCTATCGTCATCGTTGGCATGGTCAAGGCGGGTTACCCGGAGAGGATGGCCGCAGGTGTTATCTGCAACGCCGGAACCCTTGGCATTCTCATCCCTCCCTCGATCCCTATGCTGGTTTATGCCGCTGCCACTGAAGAATCGGCGGCCCGGCTCTTCATGGCGGGTTTTCTCCCCGGCTTAGTGATGGGAGGTTTGCTGATGCTCGTCATCTACGTGGTCGCTCGCGTTATTAACCTTCCGTCCCAGTCCTGGGTAGGATTTAAAGAATTCGCGCGTACCACCTTAATCGCCAGCTGGGGACTGATGCTGATTGTTATCGTGCTGGGTTCGATCTATGGCGGCATTGCCAGTCCGACCGAGGCCGCCGCTGTCTCCGCCGTGTATGCCTTCTTAATCGCCATCTTCGTTTATCGCGACATGGGGCCACTCAAGGGTGTTCCCTGGCGAGCCGG
>JAUVXT010000035.1 GCA_030603465.1 Deltaproteobacteria bacterium | reverse complement strand
CTCGAATATATGAAGCATACTCCCATATGTCAATAACAATCAGCAGAATCTGTGGCACCACGTTTTGAAAATTTCCAAAGAGCGGTTCAATGTATACAACGATTTGCGAAGGGGAACACCACTGCAACTGTTAAAAAAAAGTCTGACTATTGGATGCCATTCCTCATCAAATTTGGCTTCATATTGAACGACTATATCGACAACCTTACCTTTTTTCGTCTCAATTTTTAGCCTGAGTCTGTCATCTTCTGAAGAGCTAATCATCTTGGTAAATTCTTTTTTAACCATGCTCTAAATTACCATCTCAAAGGCGAAACTGCAAGCAAAGCCTGGATTTCTTCCATTCCCATCAGGGAATTCATCCTATTTTTCCAACTCCTCTCCTTACTCCTCTAATCCCAGATAACCAGCTAATGAGCTAATGAGGGGGTGTATCGGGGGTCAGGCTTTCCTTATTGTCGTTATTGCACAGTTCATGGTTTACGGTTGTGCTTCAACCGGTTTTGAGTTTTGGGTTTTTAGTTAAAAGAAAAAGCGTATTCACTGTTTGCAGCTTCCGGGTCATGTCCCCGAACACCCAGATAGGGAACAGGCGAATACACACCGATTACCGTTGATCTTTTTTCTTTTTTATAGTGTGCTTAAACTTCAAAACGGCGAAGTTCAGTTCTATTGATGTTTCTGTGCCGGTTGTTTGCAGGTCGTCATCCAGGATCTCAGCGATAAGCTCTCCACTTTTGTGCATCAGGGCTTGTTGCTCGTGCTTGTCCTTGACATTTGAAAGGGTCTTGATATTGCGAGTCAGTTTTCGCATTTTGGAAAAGGTTTCAATTGTCGCCAAGGTGGCCTGAACCGCTTGCGGGCTTTTGAGAATGGTAGCCAGCATGTACAAGCCCTTTTCGGGGAAGGCTTTCGGAGTCTTAACCTTCCCACCTCTCTTTGAAGTCGAAAATTTCGACTTCAATAAATCCCATTCATTTTTACTCAGTTCAACAATATCTCGTTCCGGGTACACGATCCCGATTTGGTAAAGATAAATCAGGTCATGTCCCCGAGGATCACGGATTGTTTCCGTAAGTTGCCTTGTCTTCAGCAACGGTTGTCTGTTTTGGATGTTCAGACAACTGAATATCTATGTGGACCTTTGCCCCAAGAACCTCGGCAACTCTGCGCAACATACTCAAGGAATGGCCCTCGTATGATGTTGATTCAAGACGGCTGATTTGCTGCTGAGACGTTCCTGCTCTTCGGGCCAGCTCCTTCTGGGATAAACCAACTTTTTTACGCAAAGCAGCTAATTTCAAAGCCACATCCCAGGCCTCACCAGCCTTTTGGTAGCGTTTGACAAAATCAGGATCTTTTAACTGCTCTTCAAGGTATCTATCAAATTTAGTTTTTCTTTTCATACCGGATTTCTCTCCAGCCAATCACGTTTTCTATCCAAGGCAATTTTTCTCGCTTTATTTCGAACCCCATGCAGAGCAAGGATCCTTTTTCCTTTCACAAAAAAATACAGGATACGGGAGTTCAACTTACCCACATGTCTAAGCTCAAAAAGGTCATCACCAATAGATTTTGAAAGAGGCGGTCTGTGATAATTCCTGCTTTGAAGTTTAGAAAGACCGGCCATTACTGCTGCAAAATCATCAGGATTCGATTCTTTTAGACCATCGAGAAACTCCCGCACGGGACATCGCCCTGAACTTGTTTCATAAAACTCTACAGAAAATTCCACAATTAGTCAACATCAATATTGATGTAAATCAAACATTCGATCCACGAGTTTGGGCATTCCGGGTACACGATCCTGATTTGACAAAACCAAATCTGGTCATGTCCCACATGTCCCGGGTCATGTTCCCGTGCTAAATCGGGTTATGGCTCCGCAGCCGTCCGCCACGCTTCGGCTCACCCTCGCAATGACAAAACAATGTTTACTGTTGAATGTTGTATGCTTCATCATGGGGTCCCAATAGTACAAATTTAATGGTTTCGTCGGGGGTTGCGGAGCAATCGGAGCAGGCAACAATTTCAGCGTCTCCTCTTTTTCGGCATGCAGCACAATACAGGTAGATTATGACGAAGTTACGTTTGATCGGGCAGGAGTAAAAGCCTCGCAAGTTGCCCTTCAGGGGTTCACCAAGCTCAACCGGGCACTCCATAATCCGGCGAACTTTTTGTTCAATTTGTTTCTTTATGCCGGCATGTTTCCTGATGCCTTTCAGAAATGCTTTTTCAAATTTTGCTTTCATCAGTCTCCAAAAACTTCTTCAAAAGTATGCCATTCGGCCGTGCCGTCGCGAAGTCCGGACTGCACATCTAATAGCGCTTTGTGGAAGTCAGGGTCAGAAAGTATGATCTCCGTGCTGTCTCCCTGCGCTTGCCGTTTGAGCGCGAGGACAAATTGCGTAATAACATCGGCGACTGTTGTTCGGTTTTCTCTAACATATACCTTGACAAAATCCGCTAAATCCTGGTCAAGGCTGATATTTAAGCGTGTTTTAGGCATGATATCCCTCCCTGTTTTATTGTTCCCAACATACACACATCGGGAACAATCGTCAAGAAGAAAAATTTCAGCGGGGGCAGGCTTTCCTTATTGTCGTTTTCGTTTGGTAAAGATAAATCGGGTCATGTCCCCGAACACCTGCAGGGGACAGCTCCGCCCTCTGAATTACATCAGGAATATATCGTTCAGTTATTTAAGCCTGTTACGTTTCTACGCAGTGCGATACTATTCTGTTGCTCTCCGGTTACGGGAGAGGGAATTTACGTATCACCTATTTCTCGTCTCGTATTTCTAACGGAATATCCGTATCATTTACCTCTTTCGTTAACCGCCGGATTTCTTCCTCAAGTTGTTCGTATTCCTTTATCTTTCTCTTCAGAAAACGGTAAGTAATCATGGTCCTTTGTTCTATGCCATGAGGTGTCAGATGGTATAAGTAGGCGGATTTGTTGTTGGATTTCCTGAAGTTACTCACCTTGATAAGGCCTTTTCCGATCAGTGCCCTGAGAAGGAAGTTCACCTTACCCAGGCTTATGCCTAACTTTGATGACAGCTGGCGCTGCGTCATTTCGGGAGTTTTATCGATCTCCCTGAGCAGACTAAGCAACTCTTCAGTTTTATGATTTGAAACATCGAGATTAGACATATAAAAACCTTATTTTTATATCAGATTCCCTGATGTCACTAGCGTTCATTCGATGAACGCAAGAAATACTCCAGCATAAGGCAAAAGTCAAGGAAAAATTATCCGTAAAATGAACATGTTTCTTCATAAAAGAATATCCTATTTTATATATTGACAAATGACATAAAATTCGTATAATAAGCAGTTCTAATTTTACTCAAAAGGATGCAATCATGTATGCAGTCATAAAAACAGGTGGAAAACAATACAAAGTCTCAGAGGGAGAAATCCTCAAGATAGAGAAGATCGAAGGAAACAGGGGTGACGCGGTTTCCCTCGACGATGTCCTGATGATTTCCAAAGATGGAGAAATCAGGGTGGGAACGCCGACTGTTGAGGGAGCGAAAGTCGTGGGTGAAATCACAGGCCAGACCAAGGGCTCCAAGATTACGGTTTTCAAAATGAAGAGGCGGAAAGGGTACCGCAGAAAGACAGGCCACCGACAGAACCTTACAAACCTCAGAATAAAAGAAATTGTGGGATAACGGAGGAAATATACAATGGCTCATAAAAAAGGCCAGGGAAGCAGTCGAAACGGAAGAGACAGCCAGTCACAGAGAAGAGGGGTAAAGGCATACGCCGGCGAGCGCATAACCGCCGGTTCCATCATAGTCCGTCAGCTCGGGACAAAGATACATCCCGGTCTCAATGTGGGAATGGGTAAAGACTACACCATTTTTTCCAAGATAGACGGAACAGTTAAATTCGAGAGAAAAGACAGAGACAGGAAAAAGGTGAGCGTCTACGCCTCCTGAAAGATATAGGGGTGTGTTGCTTTTTAATATGTACTCGATGAAAGGGTGTTAGTTCGTTTCGATAAACTAGCGCCTTTTTTATTTTGATGTAACCACTATGAAATTCGTCGATGAAGCAAAAATATATATAAAGGCGGGCGACGGCGGAAAGGGTTGCGTCAGTTTCCGAAGGGAGAAGTTCGTCCCACGCGGCGGGCCTAACGGCGGTGACGGCGGCAAGGGGGGCGATGTCATATTCCAGGCATCCCGCAGTCACAGGACACTCCTCGATCTGAAATTCAGGCAGCACTATAAGGCCCGGAGGGGCGGCCATGGACAGGGGAGCAATAAAACGGGCAAAAACGGAGATGATCTGGTGATAGTTGTCCCCGTGGGAACGATTATCCGAGACTTTGAGACCCAGTCTGTCATTGCCGATCTCACAGGGGAAGAACAGACCTGCATTGCGGCCGGAGGTGGAATCGGAGGAAGGGGAAATGCCCGATTCGCGACCTCTACAAACAGGGCGCCGCGCTACGCCCAGGATGGCATCCCCGGCGAAGAGAAGGAAATCGGCCTTGAATTAAAACTCCTCGCCGATGTGGGGACGATCGGTCTCCCCAATGTGGGAAAATCAACCTTTATCTCAAGAGTTTCCGCGGCAAAACCGAAGATAGCCGATTATCCATTTACCACACTGACACCCAACCTCGGCGTGGTCAAATCCGGCGATCATGAAACCTTCGTTGTTGCCGACATACCTGGATTGATAGAGGGCGCCCACCTCGGCATGGGACTGGGCATACGTTTCCTTCGTCATATCGAGAGGACCACCCTCCTGCTTCATATAATTGATATTTCAGGGAGTTCCTTTACCGGCGCCTGGCAGGATTATGAAAAAATCAACAATGAACTTGTCAGCTTCAGCCCCGCTATGATAGAAAAGCCACAGATAGTGGCAATAAACAAAATGGATCTTCCGGTAACACAGGAAAGGATCAAACAGGAGATAGAAGTCTTTGAAAAAAAGGAGATCAGGGTCTTTCCCATCTCGGCCGTAACGGGCGAAGGGATAGACACACTTATATATGAAATCGTAAAAATACTAAACACTTCAAAGGCTCAGTAGGGCAATGTCAGAAAAACGAAGAAAAATGTTGGAAAACGCGAAAAGGATACTTGTCAAGATAGGAAGCGGCGTCCTCACCGGAAAAGACGGCCTCGATCTTGAAATCATAGAAAATCTGGTCAATGAAACAGCGGAATTTTCCAAGGAGGGGTACCAGTTTGTCATCGTATCTTCCGGCGCCATAGCCTCGGGCATGCACAGGATGGGATTTAAAGCGAGGCTCCAGAGCTTGCCGCAGAAACAGGCGGCGGCGGCAATCGGGCAGGGGAGACTGATGCGGGTCTATTCCAATGCCTTCGGAAAGCACGGGCTTGTCACCGCCCAAATCCTGCTCACCATGAGCGACCTCAGCGACAGGCAGCGATTTCTCAATACCCGCAACACACTGTCAACCCTCATGGAATGGGGGGTCATCCCCATAATTAATGAAAATGACACGGTAGCCGTCGATGAAATAAAATTCGGGGACAATGACAATCTCGCTTCCATGCTGGCAAATATCATGGAGGCCGGTCTGGTTATTAACCTGACCAATACGAAAGGCCTCTACGACAGGAATCCCCGGGAAACAGAAGAACACACACTGATCCGGACAGTGACGGAGATAACCGGTGAGATTGAGGCGATGGCCTCCTCAGAGGCGGACCCCCTGGGAATGGGCGGCATGAAGAGCAAGGTCATCGCGGCCAGGAAGGTGATCACTTTCGGAATTCCCTATATAATCGCCTGCGGTAAAGAGGCGGGTATCCTGGGGCGGATCTTTTCGGGCAGAGAGGTGGGAACCCTCTTTATGCCGATGGAGAAACATCTGAAGAGCAAGAAACACTGGATAGCCTTCACACTGAGATCGCGGGGAAGGATTTACATAGATGACGGCGCAAAAAAGGCACTTATTGATCAGGGAAAGAGCCTCCTGCCATCGGGCATCGTGAGGATCGAGGGTAATTTTGCAGTGGGCGACCCTGTAAACTGCAGGGATTCCAAAGGATCAAAAATAGCAAAGGGACTGGTAAATTACTCCTCTGAGGATATCGACAGGATAAAGGGGTTGAAAACCGACAGGATCGAGCAGATTCTGGGCAACAAACCCTACGATGAAGTCATCCACCGTGACAATATGGCCGTGACAATGGCCGCAAAAAAGAGGTAAATCCCTGTCACCTACACTCCTCTGCAACCCAACCATTTGAAGACCACAGCGAGCGCTGATAATCCATTAAAATAACCAGGTCAATCAAGAACGACCGCAGGGGAAAATCCAAGATTTCTCAGTCGTGAAAACTCCTTCGAAATGACAGGGGTCCAGAGGTCAAACCATGACACTTCAAGACGACAGAAATTTGACTTTTTACGAAATTGTCAAAAATGAGTTCAACTTATCTACCAGAAAAAACGCCGGTCGATTTTTCCTTTTTCGCTCACTTCCACCCCTTCAAGCCGCAGGAGTGTCCGTTTCATCTCGGGGCCGCTCCCGAAATTGCCTATATATCCGGAGGCCCTGACTACCCTGTGACAGGGAAGGATAATGGGAAAGGGGTTCTTTGCCAGCGCCGTGCCAACCGCCCTCGCCGCCCCGGGCGCATTAATTCTTTCCGCCAGTTTCCCATAGGGAATTACCTTCCCCCTGGGAATCTCCTTCGCCTTCAGCAACACCCGCTTCTGAAAATCGTAGCACAGATCCATATCCAGGAGTGCCGGCGAAAAATCAAGATCCACGCCTTCCATATAGCGCCTTAACTGATCGCAAAGCCCTTTCAGATTTATGTGCGCCCCCTCTTTGGCGTCGGGATAGAGGTTTTCGATGAAGCCGGCCATGGGAAGTTCCTTTCTCGGTAAAAAGATACTGACAACTGAAGGATCAGCGCCCTTTTTCATCCACAGAACTCCCATATCGCCACAGGGCGTCTCGACCAGTTGATAGAAAAGTGACACATCATTAAAGTGAAACTTATTCATGTGAAATCCTTTCGTCAAGATGGGGGAACAAGTCCCCCGGTTTCCATGCAGTGCTTGCCTTTTTCTAACCTTAAATATATAAAAAAGCAATTCCGGAGAGAGAATTATACGTCTTTCGCATTTAAGTTGATGAACTCTCGCATAAACACCTTTTCGCTTGTCTAAGATGCTTTTTGATAAATCCAAGGCTTGCTTCAGGCGATCCCAAAACTCGCCCTTTGGGCTCAGACACTTGAAATCGCTATTCTTCCGCTTCGCCAGGATTTATTCGCAAAAACCATCTTAATGACCGCTCAAAGGAATTTATGCTTGAACAACTCTATTATGAAAGAAACTGGACTATGAAAGATATGAATGACATCCATCTGTGCCAGCCCGATTCACGCAAATCCTGCGGCGCCTGCTGCGGTCTCTACAATTACAGGGACAGTTCTCGAGAATCGCTGGTCAAACGACTGAGAACAAGGACAGAATTATTCCATGAAATTGTCCGCAGAAAGAACGATTTAAAAACATTTTCAGAAAAAACGAAAAAGATAGAAGACCGGGAAAAGATCTACGAGGTCATATACTGCTGTGAATTTCTTGGTTTCCTGGATCATGAAGAGAAAAGGGTGGGATGCCTCCTCCACCCCCTCCAGAACCGCGATACAGACCTGAGGGGGGCATCTTTCTACGGAAAAGAGCTTTGTGACGGCCATCTGTGCCCCAGTTACCATTATCTGTCGCAGGAAGAAAAACTGACACTTATAGAAATCATGGATGACTGGCACCTCTACGGCCTGTGCATCACCGATATAGACCTGGTAAAGGAATATTTCCGCCTGCTATGCGATGGGATCGGGGACAAGATGGACACGGATAAATTTTGCAGTGGCACGCTTCGAGAGACGATGTCCCGTTTTTTCTCATTAAAAACCTCCTGGCCCTTCCGCTCACCCGAGGCCAACCGATTCGGTAAATACTGGTTCGACGGATCTCAGTATATGATAAGCCATATCGACTACGAAAACCTGGGGTGCGCGAGATCACGGTTCGACAGGATATTTATGAGCCTCACCTCCCGGTTCAAAAATCGGGAGGAATTGAGGGCGGGGGAAGAGATAATCGGAAAAAATATCGATGAATTTGTAGACCGTTACAGGAAGAAATATTGACACTTATGTCTCTGTTGGTTAAAGTAACGATTACGAAAGGGGGATAACTTGAAAGACATCAAAAAGAGGATACTTTATCCGAGAGACCTCATTGCCAGGCGGGTAGAGGAAATAGCCAAAGAAATCTCCGGCGACTACCGGGAGAAGGAAGTTCTTGTCATCTGTGTCCTCAAGGGGGCATTTATCTTTCTTGCGGATCTGGCAAGATGCCTTACAATACCATACACTGTAGATTTTGTAAGGCTTGCGAGCTACGGATCGGGATCGACAAGCTCGGGAAAAATAGCGATTACGAAGGACACGGAGACATCAATAGAAGGAAAAGACGTAATAGTAGTCGAAGACATCGTCGATACCGGCCTGACACTGGCCTACTTGAAAGAAAGGCTGCTTGAAAGAAAACCAAATTCCCTGAAGCTATGCACATTGATAGACAAAAAGCATCGAAGGGAAATTGCGATTGAAGCGGATTATGTGGGATTCACCATGGATGATGGATTTATTGTGGGATATGGCCTCGATTATGATGAAAAATTCCGGTGTCTGCCCGATATTTATGTTATAGAGGAATAAAGATTGAGGGGAGGGTAAAAAGGTGATCATAAAATGTGAAAAATGCAAAACCAGATACAACTTTGACGAATCACTGATCGAAGGGAAGGGTATCCGGGTCAGATGCACCTCTTGCCATGATGTCTTTTTCCAGGAAAACCCCTCTGCGGAAATACCCCCCCCTGTGGATATTGTAGAACCTGAAGATGAAGAAAAGGGGGTGGAAGATCTGGCAAAAACTCTCAAGGAACTGGACATTGATAACGATGGCCATGTACTCGACATGTTGGAGACAGAAGCATTTCCCCCGGCAGATGATGAGCAGGAATTGGACGATATCCCCCAAAAAGGTAAAAGAAAGATAAAAAAGAAAATCTCCGGAATCCTATCGGGGATCATAGTCTTTTTTCTCTTTATAATAATAGCGGGGAGCGCCTATTTCTGGTTTTCCCCCAGGGAAAGGACGGAACTTTTTGACAAAGTCAAAACATATATTCCCATTGAAAAGTTCCTCGACATGGGAAAAAACAAAAAGGGTATCGAGGTAATAAAAGAGGGGATAAACTTTTCAGAAGTTAAAGAACGTATTGTAAAGAACTGGATCATCGGGGACCTCCTGATAGTCGAAGGGGCCGCGGTCAACAACAACAAGTTTCAGGTTACGGAAATCAAGGTCAGGAGCAGGGTGCTCGATTCCGCGGGAAATGTACTGGCGCAGCAGGAGTCATACTGCAACAATATCCTCGCCGACGAAGAATTGCGTAACCTCACGGAAAAGGAGATCTACAAGGAACTCGGTAATCCGAAAGGGGGGAACCTGGCCAATGAAAATATACCCCCCCAGGGAAAGGCCCCCTTTATGATAGTCTTTACAAACCCCACCAAAGAGGCCGGTGAATTTATCGTTGAACTTGCCGACATTAAAACGGTAGATAAATAAATCGCTCCCCGGCGAACAAGGGGCATCCATGATGTCAGCCCTGCAAAACCCGCCCCCGACTCTCCACGACGCAGATCGGGGATCAGGAAGAAGGCTTTTGGCCCCCTCCCCAATCCCTCCCGCCCGGGGAGGACAGATATACGGGGAAAATCGAGCTCAAATTAATAACATTGAACTGAACAGCGAGCGGATTCCCCGCAACTTGCTGCGGGGAGCTTCAACAAGAGGTGACAATTGAACATAGCGATTATCGGCGCATTCTTCCTGGGAATGCTTGTTGTGGGAATCTTCAGCCTGAGAAAGATCAAAAATGCTTCAAGTTACTTCGTTGCCGACAGAAGCGGAAACACCCCGGCAATAACGGGCTCCCTTCTGGCCACCATAATCGGCGGATCAAGCACCATAGGTCTTGCCGGCCTGGGTTATTCAAAGGGGCTTGTAGGCGCCTGGTGGATGCTTGTCGGAGTTATAGGCCTTTTTATACTCTCCTTCCGGCTCGCGGAAAGGGTGAGGAGCTACGCCGTATACACGCTCCCCGAAATTCTGGAGCGGCAGTACGGGGGAAATCTATTGAGAATAGTTGCATCTCTTTTGATAGCCGCTGCATGGCTGGGGATCATAGCCGCCCAGATAATCGCGGCGGGAAAGATCCTGTCGGTCCTCTGGCCCGGACACCTGGACCTGCTGATGATAATTGCGGCATCCGTTTTCATCACATATACCATCCTTGGCGGCCAGTATTCCATCTTGCGAACCGACTTTATCCAGTCCATCTTTATAATCCTCGGTATTGCCGTCTGTCTCGTGGCAGGCATATCCGCCGCGGGTGGCCTTGCGGGCATGGTTGAGCAACTCCCGGAATCGCACTTCTCATTTCCAACTTCTCCCGATTTTTCCGCCATCGATCTTCTGACATTCATCTTTTTTGTCGGGGCCGCCTACCTGGTGGGCCCCGACATATATTCGAGGATATTCTGCGCGAGGGATCGGTCGGTTGCCAGGAGGTCTATCTTGTTCTCTGCCGTTATAATGATCCCCATAGCCTTTGCCATAACCTTCATAGGAATCGCGGCAAGGGTCATTCTTCCGGAAATCCCCCCGGAGAACGCCTTACCCGCCCTGGTGATGAATTCTCTCCCGACAGGTCTCAACGGACTTGTCATGGCTGCCCTTCTGGCGGCGGTAATGTCTTCGGCAGATACATGCCTTCTGACAACAAGCACAGTTCTCTCGGCGGATGTAATAAAGCCTCTTTGGGGGTCGAGAATTACAGAGAAAAACCTTCTCCGGCTATCCAGGGTTATGGTCCTGATTGTCGGTATCGCCGCCCTCCTTATCGCCTTAAAGATCAAGGGCATTATCTCCTCCCTTCTTCTTGGATATACCATTTACTCCGGCGGCCTCATCATTCCCGTTCTCCTGGGGTTCTACAGAGAAAAATTTAATCTCAATGCATGGGGGGCGGTAATCTCCATTATATGTGGCGGCGGACTTGCGCTCTTTCTAAAATTTTCAGGACATGATAAGCTGTTACTTATAACGATTCCAGTTTCAGCGCTTCTCATCTTTTTGGGGAGCTATTGTGCGCGCAAAGCATTTGGCCTCAGGAAAACCGGTTAGTTCATATTATTGCTGAGAAAGTATCCGCCCATGAAGAAGAATTGGACATCCCTCGACACTGTTAAAAAGCTGAAATCGGCAATAGAAGATATCCGCAGTTCGCCCCTTATCGGCCTCGATACGGAATATGACTCTTTCAGGTATTTCAGAGAAATACTATGCCTCATCCAAATAAGCACAAAGTCAAAAACCTATATATATGATCCCCTTGGTGATCTCGAATTTTCCTTCCTGGGAGATATTTTAAGCGACACCGCAATTACCAAAATTATGCATGCCTGCGGTAATGACATACGCTTCATTAAGCGTGACTACGGCTTCGAATTCCATAACATATTTGATACACATAAGGCCGCATCGCTTCTTGGAAGCACATCCCTCTCCCTCCCTTCCGTGATACAGGAATATCTGGGAGTCGAAGTAAAAAAGACGAAAAGGCTGCAGAGATCCAGATGGGATATCCGCCCCCTTTCAGAAGAACAGCTCGATTACGCCGCCCAGGACACGGGCTGTCTGATCAATCTATACAGGGTAATGAAGGAAAGACTGGAGAAAGAGGGATTGGCAAAGAACGCGGAAATGGCCTTTTCCAGATTGGCCTCATCACTGTGGATTGAAAAGACCATCGATCCCGAAGGATATCTGAATATCGAAGGATGCGAAGTCCTGAACGAGTCTCAAGTGAAGCGTATAAAGGCCCTTTACCTCTGGCGTTTTGAAAAGGCGAGGGAAACCAACAAGGCCCGTTTTATGATCCTCTCTGACCGTAATATGATTGATCTGTCAAAGGAAAATGCGCTCTCAATAGGTGCCCTGAGGGAGACCGGCATCCTCCCCCCGCGCTTAATGAAGGAATTCGGAGCCGAAATTATTGGCGTACTGAGTAGGCTATAAAATTCCCGTCATGACTCATACTGATATCTATGGTGGATTTCTGATCTTTGACGTAAACCTGCGGAGGGCCGAGGCCGCCGGGACCCTTTTCGCGAAGTATCCCTATATCCTCAGGATTTGCGTGTAAGACCTGCGACAAATCCTGCCGGAGCATTTCACGTATCAATCGTGATTCTCCATACCGGGAAAGTTCTTCAATATCCCATTTTTCAACCTTCCAGACGATAGAATCCCAATCTTCCCCTTCCCCGGAAATTGCGATACAGTGTATATATTCACCACAAACATATATTCTTACCTGTACCGTCCCGAAGGGCGAAAGAACCATGCCTGATTTTTCAGGGGATGCATCATCGGATTCCAGGCGGACATCATAACGGCGGGGAATGGAGTTTGCGTCGGGGTGTAACTTGCTTATAACCTTATAAGAGGCCTCCTTCGCGGCCCACAACATCCAGAGAAGCCTGTCGGGACTTTTAGAACGGAATATCTCTCGCTCTTCATACGCGGTAAAGACCCTTTTTATGAAGCGAATATCGCGACTCTTTCCCGTCGCCGCGGGAGTTGTCAGATCGATTATGTCGTTTCCCACAAGTATCAAAGTATCTCTTCTCCATCACGGCCAGATTTTCAACAATCTGTCTGGCGTATTCTCTCTGGCCCTTCAGCCCTTTGTATTCCGTATGCGGGTCAAATATTTCAACCTCCATGGCAAAGCGTTCGCCCGGACGAGGGATACCGCTATATGTATCCTGCCTGTCACCCCGCAGATAAACACAGAGTATCTTGCACTCCTTGTTTGCCATGATAAAACGTCCCACGCCGTATGAAAAGGCATCTTCTCTCACAAAACCGGTCCGGGAACGTCCCCCTTCCGGAAAGATCAGCATGGATTCCTTCCTCTTCAGAAGATAGACGCATTTGGCAAGGGTCTCTCTCATCCTATCCCTGTCACCGCCACGACTGATCGGTATACACTTGGTCAGATAACAGAGAACGGCCAGTATGGGGTTTGCACTGAAATTGGCCCGCTCGGGAAGATTCCACGGGAGCATCCGGTAGTTCGTGATATAGCGGTGAAGTGGAACCATCGCATATTCGATAATGACAGAGTCTATCATGGTCAGGTGATTCGGGCATATTATCCATGGGCCTTCATGTGACGTGAAGGTCTCCCTCACCTTTTTACGGATCTTTTTTATATCCCGCACCCGGTAACCCAGCGCCCTGATTACAATAAAAACAAGAAGTGTCATGGGGATGACGGCCACGCGCCCAACCCAGTACTGAAGGTATAAAAGATACCTTGTTGTGAATCTCATGGACTGTCCTCTGGTTTTCATTTATTAATACACAGGTTACCTGGCTTATGCCTTACCATTGGTAACTCTCCAACATTGAACCTTTGAACCGTGAACTCTGGAACCCGTAAAAAGCTCCATTACGCCAGTTTTTTCTGAATTACCGACACGGCATCGTTGATAGTTCTTATCGTATCGGCATCGTCATCATCGATTTCTATATCAAAGACATCTTCACATTTTATGATAACATCGACAAGGCGCGCCGAATTGACCTTCAGGTCATCAAGTATATGGGTTTCGCCCGAGACGTTTTCCAGCAGTGCGGCATCCTTAACGTAAGGGCTGAGGATCTTTATCATTTCTTCAATAATTTTCTTTTCATCCATTATTTTTCTCCTTTTAGTTATTTATAATTGAAGCTCCCCGCAACAAGTTGCGGGGAATCTCCGACTGGTAATGAATTTTTTATTTATATTCGCTCGCTAACCCCGCCGCAAGCAGCGGGGTTAGCGCTCGCTGTTCAGTTCATTCGGATTTCCCATCCCCTAAGGGGGGGAGGGGGATGTAACTGAAATAACGTTACATTCCCCCTTACCCTTGTATGTTGTCAATTATGGAGCCATGTATTTAAACAATAATTTGTAGTATATGTTCTTTGCTTAAAATGTTCTAGATGTGGCAGACCGTCCCAACCCTGGGACTCAAGAGACCGTGGGAGAGCATGGGTCGCCAC